>LR134495.1:2100000-2335738 GCA_900638155.1 Mannheimia haemolytica
GCAAATCCTTTTTGATGTCTACCTTGGTTAACAATGCCAACATCAGGGCTATAACGAACTAAATCTCGATTATTTTGAATCAACTCTTGCTGAATTATCTCTTTATTTTTCTTTTCTATAGAAGCCTTCACATCTTCTTTAGCTACAACATTCACTTCAGATAATTCCGCTGTTGTTTCTTCAGCATAGGTAGCTTGTGAAGACAAAATACTACTAACGCTTAAAGCCAATATAGTCGGGCACAATTTTTTAGACTTTATTGAATAAGAGGTAAACACCATGATTCTCCCTAGATAGATTTTTAATATACTTTATTATTAATAAGATGTATTATCAGTTACATCACATTTATAGTCAATAATGATTCTCATATGGATTGAAAGTTTTCACTCTTTATAGTAATCTAAAAAAACACTATTTAAATTGAGGTATTTTATGACAACCAACCGTCAAGAGGTCTTACAAAACCGTTTAGGTCCAGAAATTGAAGAATTAAAACAACAAATCAAAACTATAATGCTTGCAACCATAGATAAAGATGGTGTACCGAATGTGAGCTATGCCCCTTTTGTAATTAATAACGGCGAATATCAAGTCTTAATCACTACTATTGCCCGTCACGCTCGTAATTTACAAGAGGTGCCAAAAGTCTCTTTAATGCTAATTGAGGATGAAAGTAAGAGCCGTCAAATTTTTGCCCGTCGTCGCTTAACCTTTGACGCAACAGTGCGAATGATTGAACGTACTGATGAGGAATGGAATAATAGCATTGCAGCACTTAAAGCTCGTCACGGTGATTTAGTTGATGAACTGTCAAATATGCAAGATTTCAAGCTCTTTAGCTTTAAGCCAACGGCTGGCCTATTTGTAAAAGGATTTGGTAAAGCCTTTGATGTTGGTGTTGATGACTTAATTAATGTCGTTCATTTAGACCAAGGCCACCAAACTGCCTAATTGCGAAATAAACTCACGGCTATAAATAATCCTATTTATAGCCGTTTTTATTACGACAAGCGGTCAAATTTTTTGGAAAATTTACCGCTATTTTAGTACAATAACGACACTATTCTATGAGCTAAACGCAACTAAAAAAAGGAAATCCTATGCAACCTAAAGCGAAACTCAGAAAAGATTATCGAGCTCCCGATTTCACTATTACTGATATTTATCTTGACTTCCAACTTGACCCGGATCGCACTTTTGTCACCTCAAAACTAACTGTCGTGCGTAAAAATCCTGAGGCGACCACACTTCGTTTAGACGGTCATAGTTTCGATTTCCTTTCGCTTAAATATGACGGTGTGCCGTTTTCTGCCTTTCAAAAAGATGATGAATCTTTAACCTTAAATTTAGCCGATGTGCCTGCCGAGCAGTTCGAGCTTGAAATTGAAACCGCATTAAATCCGGCACAAAACACCTCGTTACAAGGTTTGTATAAATCGGGCGACGGGCTTTGCACCCAGTGTGAGGCTGAAGGTTTCCGCCAGATTACCTATATGCTCGACCGCCCTGATGTACTTGCAAAATATACGACAAAAATCACCGCTAGTAAGAGCAAATACCCGTATCTGCTTTCTAACGGTAACCGCATCGCACAAGGCGAGTTGCACGATGGCAGACACTGGGTGGAATGGCAAGATCCGTTCTTTAAACCAAGCTATTTATTTGCATTAGTAGCCGGTGATTTTGACTTACTCCAAGATAAATTCATCACCAAAAGCGGACGTGAAGTCACGCTCGAAATTTATGTCGATCGTGGGAATTTAGACCGAGCTCCGTGGGCAATGGAGAGCTTAAAACGTTCAATGAAATGGGACGAAGAGCGTTTCGGTTTGGAATACGATTTAGATATTTATATGATTGTTGCCGTTGATTTCTTCAATATGGGAGCAATGGAAAACAAAGGGCTGAATATTTTTAACTCTAAATTTGTATTGGCAAAACCGGAAACCGCAACCGATACCGATTATTTAGATATTGAAGCGGTGATTGCCCACGAATACTTCCATAACTGGACGGGCAACCGCATTACCTGCCGTGACTGGTTCCAATTAAGTCTAAAAGAGGGCTTAACCGTCTTCCGTGATCAGGAATTTACCTCTGATTTATGGTCTCGTTCGGCAAAACGAATTGAAGATGTGCGTTTACTGCGTACTGTGCAATTTGCCGAAGATGCCAGCCCGATGGCTCACCCAATTCGTCCGGAGAAAGTGATTGAAATGAATAATTTCTACACCGTGACCGTGTATGAAAAAGGGGCGGAAATTATTCGTATGATTCACACCCTGTTAGGCGAAGAAAAATTCCAACAAGGTATGCAGCTTTATGTGGCAAGACACGATGGTTCTGCGGCAACTTGTGAAGATTTCGTTAAGGCAATGGAAGATGCTTCAGGCGTTAATCTTGAACAATTCCGCCGTTGGTATAGCCAATCCGGCACGCCTGAGCTCACCATTTCCGATGAATATGATGAAACCCGCAAGGCATACCGCTTGCATATTTCACAAATGACACCGGCAACCCACGATCAGATGGATAAACTCAATCTGCATATTCCGCTTAAAGTAGCGTTATATGGTGAACAGGACGGTAAACGCATTCCATTACAATATGAATTATTAACCGTAAGCGATGTGTTAGATGTAACCGCAGAACACCAAACCTTTGAGTTTCATAATGTAACACAACGCCCGGTGCCGGCATTGCTGTGTGATTTCTCTGCACCGGTACGGTTAGATTACAACTATACCACCGAGCAGCTTTTAACCTTACTCAAACACGCTGAAAATGATTTTGTGCGTTGGGACGCAGCACAAATGCTCTACACCAATGAATTGCGTGAAAATTTAAGCCGTTATCAGCAACAGCAGCCTCTCAACTTCTCAGAAGGGTTAGTGAATGCCTTAACGTTCGTGTTGGATAACTCAGCAAGCTCGCCGGAGCTAACGGCATTAACCCTCACATTGCCGAAAGAAACCGAGTTTGCAGAATCATTCAAAACCATTGACCCACAAGGCATTGCGGTTGTGCGTGAATTTATGCAGCATTCCATTGCTCACGCCTTGCAAGATAAACTATTAGCGGTTTATCACCAAAATCAATGTGGGGAATATCAAGTTGTAGCTGAAGATATTGCTAAACGAGCCTTGCGTAATGCTTGCTTAAGCTATTTAGCCTTTACTGATTTAGGCAATGCGTTGGTGCATAAGCATTACAATAATGCCGATAATATGACAGATACGCTCGCTGCATTACAAGCCGCAACCAAAGCCCAGCTAAGTTGCCGTGATGCGTTATTAGCCGATTTTGAGCAAAAATGGAAACACGACGGTTTAGTGATGGATAAATGGTTTATGCTACAAGCCACCCGACCGGACGACGATGTGTTATCCATCGTGCAAAATTTAATGGAACACCCAAGTTTTAACTTTAATAACCCGAACCGTTTACGTTCATTAGTAGGTGCATTCTGCGGTCAAAACCCGAAAGCCTTCCACGCCATTGACGGTTCAGGCTATCGTTTCTTGGTAGATACGCTGATTAAACTTAACGAAAGTAACCCACAAGTTGCTGCTCGACTTATTGAGCCGTTAATTAAACTCTCACGCTACGATAACCAACGCCAAACCTTGATGCGTCGTGGCTTGGAACGCCTGCGTGAGTTGGATAATCTAGCTCGGGATCTGTTTGAGAAAATTGAA
Source organism: Mannheimia haemolytica (assembly GCA_900638155.1). NCBI lineage: Bacteria > Pseudomonadati > Pseudomonadota > Gammaproteobacteria > Pasteurellales > Pasteurellaceae > Mannheimia > Mannheimia haemolytica. The sequence goes on from LR134495.1 coordinate 2,103,702, forward strand.
AAAGCGTTAGATTAAACCAAGCAATACAAGCGGTGTAACTTGCAAATTTTTTCGGTATTATGTAGCAGTTGCACAAAACCCGAGATTTAATCTTAACCGCAGTAAAGTTTCTGATGTCCTTAGCTCCCAAAATAGAGTTAAGGGCATTTCTTTTACCTCATTTTAGCTGATTTCCTCACGTATTACATAAAATTTCCTTACAGCAGACGTAGCCAATCCGCTCAACCTTATCAAAGGTAAGCTGATTTTCCTGTACTTAAATTTCAGTTAGCTTTGCAGTTAAAAAACTAAGCAGCCAACAGTTCTTGCTCGTATCTCATTCGTTCGTTGAGGTTTTTAAAGTAAGCTTGGGAAATTTCTTCGGGGCTGAAAGCTCTCATACCGATAAGCTCTTGTGAGCGATGATTACCTTGCCAATAGCCTACCCATTCCCTTAGTGGTAATACCCATAAGCAACGTTTAAGAATATCACTAAATAGGTCGCCATTAGACTTTTGACGGTTATCCGACATAAAGGCAGCTTGGTTAGCATAATGTAGGGCATATTTATTGTCGCATTTGTGGTGTACACCACGATGTAAATCACGGAAACGAGCATTAAAGGATTCGGCTAAATTGTTGTTGATACCTTTTGCACTGTAACACTCTTTATGATTCACACTCCAGAGAGTGTAATGAAAATCTAAACCTTTATAGGCTGGATTTTCATCACACATAATATCACTACCTTGTTTCACGAATTGATGATTTAACGCCAAAACAGTTTTGGCATTTTCAGTGTAGTCCATTGCCACAATGGTTCTATTTGAACCCCATAGATTTTCATCATTAGAAGCACGTTGATTTAAGCTAATGATACAACGTTTAGTCGGTCTGAATTTTGGAAATTTCCGTCCTTTTTTATCGGCTTTTTGTTTCTGTTTATGGGCGTTTTTAGCGAAGTTAGTTGGACGTAATTTGAAATTAATCCACGCACCATCTTCGTGAATTTCACCTTGTAAGGGAGTTAAATCACGAGTTTTGAATAGGGCTTCACGTAGTTTATGGCAAAGGACAAAAGCGGTTTTGTAGTTAATGTTTAAGTGGCGGCTCATTGTTATTGCTGAAATACCTTTGACTTCATTCGCAAACAACAAAATTGCCGCTAAAATATCAACGAAAGGCAATTTATGAAAAGCAAATGCAGTGTTGGTGGTAATGTAGAAATGACGTTTGCAATGCTTGCAGCACCAACGTTTACGAGATTGAAGAAAATAAGCATTGTGGCGGATTCCGCAATGTGGACATACTATGTCCGTAATATCGTTAGGATTTCCCCAACGGTTGGCTTTTAAAAGTTGGAAGGCTTCATCTTCACTTAAACGAAAGATTTGTTTGAGATTTAAATTTTTAGATTTGCTTGAAAGCAGATAATGCTGCGCCATAAGTATTCCTTGTGTGTACAAGGTACTCAAAGCCAAACGCTAGACATAAAAAATCGCCCACCTGAATTTCAGGTCGGCTAAAAGCGTTTTCGTGCTTCGAATATCGTAATGAATACTCAGTGACAAATGCCAAGATAAGTTCAGACCAACATTCTGACTGCCTGTTACAGTCGTTGTCGATGGTAAATAAGCAATTAGATTACTCTTGTCTGGCGGGCCATCTCCTTGCAAACAAGGCTAAAGGCGAGATTTATTCTATTCGTAAGCAAGTTATAAATTGAAATCTTTACTATTCAGCATATTCCTTTTTAACAATAGTAAAACTTTAATAATAACTTATGAAACTATGTTAAGCATATTATCAATAACACTATTATGCCAATCCTTTTCCGTTTTCCCTTCTAATAAAGTTTGTTTAGAAATTTTCAATGAAAATTCATGAATTTTATATAAATCTTTAGGTTGGATATTCTTTTTAACAGCTTTTTTAAAAAAAGTAATAAATGTTGAAGTGTTCATAGGTATAACATCAACATGTCCTTTATAGATATTGCTATTTATTAATGAGGATGTGTAAAAATAGTTAATAACAGAATCTTGAAGTTTATCCGCAATAAAAATACCAAATGCAGGACCTTCTTGTTGAAGTCTTCCTATATGCCTATTTACAGGCTCTCCTTCCATATCATACTGTTTGCTTCCAGTAGATAAGCTAACTTCAACACCAATTTTAAAGCATCCATAATCACCAATGATGTCGCTTTTACCTCCACCTGCTGTTGAAATAGGATTACCCATATCATCAACTATAAAATTCCCTTGAACATCTCCGTGATTAATCATAGTCATTGCTCTCCATACATTCCATTCATAGTATGTTGGACGCATACTTGCAGGTTCAATTTCTTTGTTTGATATTTGATTAAAGGTATTTAGGATATCATCAATATCTTTTTGTTTTTTTACTTTTAACGTTACTATTTGATTGTTTATTAATTCTATTCTCTTTTTCTCACGTAATATGTTTAGCTTTGATTTTAGTTCGTAAATATCAAGATTAGGATCTACATATTCACCATTAAGTTCAATCATAGAATTAATAATGTTTTGTGAGCAATCATTAAGTAATTCTGGAATGCGTGGATTTGATATATATTTATCAAAATCCTCTCGATTCATATCAATAGGCATAATATCCCTAGAAACATTATCTAAGATATAATCAACTTCATTTTTTCTTGTTGGGTTTATTTGAAGTGATTTTCCTTTTGAATTTATTACCAGTCCGGTTGATTGAATAACTCGAAAAATTGAATCTGCATAATCAGATAAATTATTCATTTTCTTCTTTACAAATTCATCAACTGTTTTGGTTTCAGACTCTCTAGTTTTTATATTTCCTGACGCAATAATATCTTTATATAAAACTTTAAAAGTGTTTATTTTGTTCTGATGTTCAAATATTCGCAATGCTGTATTATTTTTCTTGGCTATATTACGCTCAACTCGATAATTAAGAATATTATTAACTACCTCATCAAAATTTTCATAATTAGTTAATGTCATTCCGTATGTCAGAAACTCATTGTATGTTAAATATCCTAGTTTATCTATCAATCTGAGTAGTTCTAGAAATGGTTTAATCTTAAAACACCCTTTATTACTTTCTTGTTCCTTATGTAAAACAGATGGTAATTGGTATTTTAGTACTTGATGTAACATGACATCTTCAAATAAAGCATTATTTTGTAACAATTCTCCTGCTTCAGTAATTCTAAACTTCTTATTTCTTTGAGTAATAAAAAAACCTAGAGCTTGAGGCATTCGTGTAAGTTTATCTCTTCCAGCAAATGCTTTATTTTTAGCATTACCTGCTTCTACCCCCGCAACCTGTTCTTTTGATAGCATCTCATAAAACTTCTCTTGTAAATCAGCATCATAATTCTGTCCATCAAGATTATATTTTTTAATAACCTTGACATACTCACTGAGTAATCTAGGATTTCTAGGACTAGTAAACCCTAGTAAAAATCGTTCACCAAATTTTGCCATGTTCTTAGATCTTATAGTTAGTTATGATTAAATGATTTGCTTCGGATTTAAACCTATTTCTGATATTAACAGAATATGATTTTGAATATGAGTATTTTATATACCCATTGTATAATTCACGAATTAAAGGGGTTTCACTAATAATCATCATTGAAGGTGATGATAAATTCTTAAAATCAACAGCTAACTTCCTATGCTCATCTTCTCTAAAGTCGCCAGTAAACACTTCATTTCCATAATCACTAAAAGTAGTATCGTAAGGGGGATCTAAAAAGATAAAATCTTTTGGTCCTGCAAGCTCAAATCCCTTTTCATAACTACCATTATATATTTCGCTTTTTGATAATAGATTATGATGTTTTTGCTCTAAAAGACTTGTATTGAAGTTAGCATACCTACCATAAGGAACATTAAATTCCCCTTGAGAATTATATCTAATCATACCTGAATATGCTGTTTTATTAATAAAAAAGTAAATAGCTGATTGGCTATATTCATGCTTAATTTTGTTATTAAACATATCTCGGATTCGGTAATATAATTCCTCATTAGGGTCATCCACTCTTTTTTGAGGAATGACAGTTTTTCTATTTATAAAGATTTCTCTGTTAAATTCATATTTTCTTTGTAAATCCAATAAATCTTTTTTCACAGTTTCAAAATTATCACTTCCAACTTCTTGATAAAATTGGATTAAACTAGAATTTATATCACTTACAAACGCTTTCTCAGGTTCTAAATAAAAATACGTAGCTCCACCGCCTAAGAATGGCTCATAGTAAGTCTCAAATTTAGGAATTAAATGTATATAATTAGGTATTTCTTTTGATTTTCCACCACGATATTTCAAAATTGGCTTCATTAATTTTTCCTTGATATTTGCAAATTGAACGATTATCTATCACTATAAATTCTAATCACAAAAATAAAAAAGACGACCTATTACTAAGTTGCCTTTGCTTTTTGTATTTACCGTTAAGTGTAATTTAGCTCAACTACCATTCGTAGCCGATACCCACAGAACTAACAATATCACCTTGTGTATTGGTACTACCATTTAACCTAAGTAATAGTTTACCAACCGCTTATTTTGAGATTTCAGACAAAATTTTAAAGGAAACATCAAAGGCCTTTTGCGTATCACCAGATAATAGGCGATAATGATTAAGTAAATTGGATTCATTTTCTGTTAGTGAATTGGGGTTAATAGCACTATTAAACATTTCACCTTCACCTGTAATTAGCCAATGTAGATTAATCTCCATTGTGCTAGCCATCTTTAATAATGACTCCATATTTGGAGCTCGCTCTTCCAATAAATAGTTTTGGACAGTTCGGTATGGTATTGATGTTGCTTCCGAAAACCCTTTTATATTCAATCCCTTACTATCGATAACTAATTTCAGACGCTTACATATACTCATAATGGTATATCCTTATTGATAAATATCACTCTATATGGTATATTTAACCATGTCGTATATACTCAATATAACATAAATAAACTAAAATGGTACAACACTTCTTACTTTCTAGTAAAGCCCGAACGCTTTCGCCCATCAAGATAGCCCGACTATCTGATGATGAAGCGTTTTCAATGCTATGCGATATTCGTTGGGGAAGTGAAAAGAATGTCGTGTGTCCAAAATGCGGTATTCAGCATCAAGCCTACTTTATCTCTACTCGCAAGCAGTGGCGATGTAAACATTGTAAGCATACCTTTAGCATTACTTCAGGTACAATTTTTGCGAATCACAAGTTGCCGATTCAAACCTACTTGTTCGCTATTGCGTTATTTGTGAATGCGGTAAAAGGGATTTCCGCTTGCCAACTGTCTCGTGACTTGAACGTACAGTACAAAACGGCATTTACGCTGGCTCATAAGATTCGTGAAAGCCTGATTATTCAACGTGAGCTATTCCCCCTAGTAGGCGAAATCCATATAGATGGAACTTACATTCATTCTGCGCCACGCCCAAAGAATAAGAAAGTAGAACGTATGGATAGACGTTTAAAAGCCAATACCAATCCAAACAAGCGTGCGGTATTGGTGATGCGTGAGCGTTACGCTGAACAGGACACTTTATCTAATCCGCAGTTAGTTGGTGCAAAGCGAACCATCACTTTCCCTATTCTCTCAGAGAACACAGAAACGGTGAAGAAAGTGGCTGCTGCGTACATTGAGCCAAACAGCCGTATTCATGCGGACGAAAACTCAGCTTATGATGAATTAATAGTGAATTACGACCTACAACGAGTAAATCATCAACATGAATATCGTAGCGATGAAGGCGTTACTAATAACCTTGCGGAAAGTTACTTCGCACGTTTCAAACGTATGTATTACGGACAAGTCCACAAGATGAGTAACGTGTATCTTGATAATTATGCCAACGAAGTCGCCTATCGTGAAGATACTCGTAAACTGGACAATTTAACCATTTTCAATGATATCACCAGTAAATGCCTCAGCACGTCATCAGATAATGCTTGGAAAGGCTATTGGCAAGGTAATCATCGACAAGTAGAACGGCTGGTAATGTAATGGCAAAGAAAATCTATTTAAGTCAAATTCAAGCAAAAATTGACCGCTTGCAGCGTGAGCGTAAACAAGTGCTAGAACACCTTACGTTAGTGGAAGATAAACTCAATAAACTACAAGCTGCTATTGAAATTATGCAGGAAGAAGCCCTGACTGATGAATACAATACAGAGCTTTATACTTATCAAACTCATAAACGCCATTTCAAAGGCAAGTTACGCCAAATGGTACTGGCAGAGATGAAGGCTCAACCAAACCATGAATTTACCGTTAATGAATTGATTAAGCTCATTCTTATTCGAGATAAACAAGAACCAATCATTCAACCGCAGCATACTGTTTCTGTTCGTGGCGCATTAAAACACTGGCTTAATAAAGGTGTCGTCGAACGATTAGCATTAAAAGCAAATAATGTACGGTGGAGGTTGAAAATGTAACTATTTCGCCTTCAAACGCCAATAACACGTTTTCCCTTCTAGCTTTTTCTCAACCAATGAATGCTTAACAAGATGATTTAGCGTGCTATGCATTGTTTGTAAGTGTAAACGTGGCACGCCGTTATCAATAGGCTGGTTATCTAATTTCAATGCTTGAAGGGTAATTTCATTCGTATGAAACCATTTTTCAGGTTGCTTTTTAAGAATATGCGCCACTAATTGACGTGGTGATGACTGAAAACGAACATTGCGAGATTTCTTACTTAATGAAAAATCTGAATCTCTTGCGTGATTTAGCGCAGTTCGATAGTCTAAAATTTTCTGATTTAATCCCTTTATCTTAGCTTCAAATTCAGCCCTTTCTTGTTCTGCAAGGGAAATTTCTTCAATCAATAATTTTTCTAACGCATTCATTTTTTCTTACCTTTAAATTACAATGAGATAAGAAAAATGTAGCAGAAACACTTAGTTAAATCTTTGTGCAACTGCTACATAATACCGAATTTTTTTACAAATTACACCGCTTGTTAGTTAATACCTTACCTCAAACCTCTCAAACCTTTCCGAACCAAGATAATCGCTCACAATTACCTGTTCCACCTTTGCAGCAGATGAGCCTTGTTGTAACCAATTTTCCAGTTGAGCCATTGTCTGTTCATCCGCTTCAGCGACTACTTCTACCGAGCCGTCATCACGGTTTCTGACATAGCCTTTCACGCCTAATTTTTCGGCTTCTTTTAACGTAAAAAATCGAAAAGCGACGCCTTGAACCCGTCCGTAAACCGAGAATAATTTTGCGACCATTCTTCCCCCATAAAAATAGGCTGCTTATTTTTCAATAAACAGCCCATAATGTCTTATTTCACGATGTAGAGGTTACGCAGTAAAATATCATCTTGCGGATCTTTACCCTCATAGCCTTTCACGTAAGGTTTCACCAAACGAGGGTTTACATAGTTATAAATCGGAATAATCGCATAATCTTTGGCTAACTGCTCCTCTGCTTTTGCATAAGCAGCTGCACGACCGGCTGCGTCTGTCGCTTTGTAAGATTCTGCTACCGCATCATCATACGCTTGGTTCTTATAGAACGCCGTATTGTTGCTGGAGTTCGATAAGAAATAGTTCACAAAAGTGGTTGCTTGGTTATAGTCTGCCGACCAACCTGCACGAGAAACATCATAATTTGCATTGCGGCGGGTATCTAAGAACGTTTTCCACTCTTGGTTTTCCAATTTTACATCAACAATGCCGTCTGTGCCTTGTTTCCATAATGATGAAACTGCAATCGCAATTTTCTTGTGGTTGTCGTTGGTATTATAAAGAATAGTAAATTTTAACGGGTTCGCTTTACTGTAACCGGCTTCTTCCAATAATTTCAACACTTTGGCTTTTCTATCTGCCATTAATTCTTTAGAATAAGCAGGTTGCTGAATTTTTTCGCCCTCGTGAATATAAGGAGGTGTAAACACATAGGTTGGGGTTTGACCTTGTCCTAACACTTTATCGGTAATAATGGTGCGATCTAAAGCTAAGTTTAACGCCTCACGCACTTTCACATTATCAAACGGCGCTCGTTTATGGTTAATTTCATAGTAATAAGTAGAAAGGGTTCTTGCCGTAAACACTTCGTTTGGAATCTCTTTTTTCAAGGTTGCAAACTGCTCTGGTGGAAGAGTATAGCTGGTCATATCCAAGTCACCGGCACGGTAACGGGAAACATCGGTTGTGGCATTGGCAATGGCTAAGAAAGTTGCTTTATTAATCACAGTTTCTTTATCATTCCAATAATTTTTATTACGCTCAAACACGATTTTTTCATTAATGACGTGATCAGCTAAGGTATAAGCTCCGTTTCCAACCAGATTGCCTTTTTTCACCCAAGCATCACCGTATTTTTCAACGGTCGCTTTATGTACAGGTAATAAAGAAGAGTGTGTGACCAACTCTACCGCATACGGCACAGGTTGGCTTAACTGCACTTGGAAAGTATGATCATCAATCGCTTTAACCGCTAATTCCTCTGGCTTTTTCTTGCCGTCAATAATATCTTGGGCATTTTCTACATTGAGATAAGTTAAATAGCTTGAATAAGGTGAAGCCGTAAGTGGATTAACTAAACGCTGCCACGCAAATACGAAATCGTGGGCTGTCACGGCATCACCGTTTGACCATTTAGCATCTTGGCGTAATTTGAACGTCCACGTTTTGTAATCCGGTGTATTTTCCCAACTTTCCGCCACACCCGGCTGAATATTGCCGTCTGTGTCTTTCGTAACCAGCCCTTCAAATAACTGATAAGCAACTTGCGATTCCGGCACGCCCTCAATTTTATGTGGATCAAAACTTGATGGCTCAGAAGCATTATTAATCGTAATTTCTTGTTTTTCTGCAAGCGTTGTTCCTTCAGGTACTTTCGCTGCAAATACATTTGTCGATAAACCTAATACTAACGAGGTTGCTAATAAAGAAAGCGAAAATTTTGACTGCATATTTAATCTCCATTTATAAAATAATGACTGGGTGCAAAATAATATGTTTCGAATTAATTTTTTTAAGTCTAGGCATTATTATTTTGATTGCAAGAAGATTTTTTAAAAAATGTGATAGATATCACCTTTCAATACAAAAATTGCATAAAAAAATACCGAAGAAAATAGCTCTATAAACTCTGATAATGACTAGATAACTTACTAGAACAGCTGTATTATTCAGAACAATATTCTAAACATATTTAAAAAAGACTATTTTTAGGCTTATTACACAGAATAAAAATCCTTATTTAACTGAAAAATACCGTTTTACTTTCATTTTTTTAATCGTTATATTCACTCCATATCAGCAAGCGGTCATTTTTGTAAAATTGTTTGCAAATTTAACCGCTTGTATAGCCAAAATTATTTATTTGAGTTGGAACATTTTATGCAGCAAGCCAAAACCCTATATCAAAAACTATTCGACTCACACGTTGTGTATGAAGCCGAAGGCGAAACACCGATTATTTATATTAACCGCCACTTAATTCACGAAGTCACTAGCCCGCAAGCGTTTGACGGCTTGCGTGTTGCCGGTCGCCAAGTTCGCCAAGTCAGCAAAACCTTCGGTACAATGGACCACAGTATTTCAACCCAAGTGCGTGATGTACAGCAACTTGAAGGGCAAGCGAAAATTCAAGTATTAGAATTAGAAAAGAACTGTGAAGAAACCGGTATTCCACTGTTTGACATCACTAAAAAACAACAAGGTATCGTCCACGTAATGGGGCCGGAGCAAGGCTTAACTTTACCCGGTATGACCATTGTATGTGGCGACTCCCACACCGCCACTCACGGGGCATTTGGTGCGTTAGCCTTCGGTATCGGTACTTCTGAAGTGGAACACGTTTTAGCCACCCAAACCTTAAAACAAGCCCGAGCGAAGAGTATGAAAGTGGAAGTTCGCGGCAAAGTGAACCCGGGCATTACCGCAAAAGATATTGTGCTTGCGATCATCGGTAAAACAACTATGGCTGGCGGTACAGGTTATGTGGTGGAATTTTGTGGTGAAGCAATTCGAGATCTTTCAATGGAAGGACGAATGACGGTGTGTAATATGGCGATTGAGTTTGGTGCAAAAGCCGGTATTGTTGCCCCGGATGAAACCACGTTCGCTTACTTGAAAGACCGCCCAAATGCACCAAAAGGCAAAGATTGGGACGATGCTGTTGAATATTGGAAAACGCTCAAAACTGATGAAGGTGCAGTTTACGATGCGGAAGTGATTTTAGAAGCAAAAGACATTGCCCCACAAGTAACTTGGGGAACCAATCCGGGGCAGGTAATCGGTATTGATGATGTAATTCCAAACCCGGAAGATATGGCCGATCCGGTCACACGAGCTTCGGCTGAAAAAGCCTTAGCTTACATCGGCTTAGAAGCCCATACCGATATGAAAGATGTACCGGTTGATCAAGTCTTCATCGGTTCTTGCACCAATGCTCGCATTGAAGATTTACGAGCTGCGGCTGCGGTAATGAAAGGGCGTAAAAAAGCCGACAATGTAAAACGTATTCTCGTTGTGCCGGGTTCAGGTTTGGTAAAAGAACAAGCGGAAAAAGAGGGGTTGGATAAAATCTTCATCGAAGCCGGTGCAGAATGGCGTAACCCGGGTTGCTCAATGTGTTTGGGAATGAACGATGACCGCTTGGGCGAATGGGAACGTTGTGCCTCTACGTCTAACCGTAACTTTGAGGGCAGACAAGGACGTAACGGTCGTACCCACTTAGTCAGCCCGGCAATGGCGGCTGCGGCAGCGGTGTTCGGTAAATTTGTGGATATTCGCAAAGTGTCATTAAACGCATAATAGGAGGAAAAAATGGCAGGTATTAAACAACATTCAGGCTTGGTCGTTCCTCTTGATGCAGCGAACGTAGACACCGACGCAATCATTCCAAAACAATTTTTGCAAGCTATTACCCGTGTCGGCTTTGGTAAGCACCTTTTCCATGAATGGCGTTATTTAGATGCGGAAGAGACCCAAATCAACCCCGATTTCGTACTGAACTTCCCACAATATCAAGGTGCAACCATTTTACTCGCCCGTAAAAATTTAGGCTGTGGCTCTTCTCGTGAGCACGCCCCTTGGGCATTGGCAGATTACGGTTTTAAAGTAATGATCGCCCCAAGTTTTGCGGATATTTTCTACAATAACAGCTTAAACAACCATATGTTGCCGATTAAATTAACCGAAGGGGAAGTCGAAGAGATCTTCCAATGGGTGTGGGCAAATGAAGGAAAACAGATCCACGTTGATTTGGAAGCGATGACTGTAACTGTTGGCGAGAAAGTTTATCGCTTTGAGTTAGACGAATTTCGCCGCCACTGCTTATTAAATGGTTTGGATAATATCGGCTTAACACTTCAACACGAAGCAGCGATTGCAGCTTATGAGAAAAACATTCCGGCATTTTTACGCTAATTCAGACATAATAAAAACGGCTAGCATCTTTAAAGTGCTATCCGTTTTCTTTTTAGCAATTTTCTTTTAGGCAATTAACCTTCTCTACACTCTAACCACGGTACATTGTTCTTATAATAGGTTGAAATGAACTCTCGTGCCACTAACTCCACGAAACCACCTTCAATCGGTTGATAAGAACGATAACGCACTTCAAATTTGGTTCCTCTCCCGTTCAAACTAATATTCGCAATATGGTCGAAAGGATATACTTTTCCATTATCTAACTGGAAATAGATACCAAAATTCTCTTGCTTACGGCTTTCAGACCAAAGCGGGAAATAAGTCGCAAGGTAAGAACCCCCCCCTGTTAAGAAATTCTTACAATAATAGCTATAACGCTTAAAATCTTTCGGATTATTCAACTCCGCTTGGCTGATATTCTGTTTCAAATATCCAACCTGTGCTTGTTGCTTAGTTGAGTTTGATTGTGGTGAGGGCGTACAAGCAAATAAGCCAATTGCCACTGTTGCCATTAAAGCAATTTTGAATTTATTCATAAAAATCCCGATAAAATATTAAATTAAATCTGATATTTGCTTTTATCGCCAATATCAAAATGCAGCGGCATTCGCCATTTTTGAATACTCAGCACAAGAAGCAACAAGCCACAGACAAGGCTTAAAATTTGCACTAATAAAGGCCATTCTAGTGCAAAAGCAATCCACAATGCCGCCACTAAAAGCGGTTGGAAATTTAAGCCGAATACTCTAAAACAGAAATATTCTTTATAGCTTAATCCGCCGATCACCAGTAGCATTGCCCCGAACGCAAGCAAAGGGAAATTAAACACAGCACCAAGTAAACCAATCCAAGCAGAAAATTGGAAAATCAGGCGAAACGATTTGGCATAAAGATGTAAAGATGAAGCCAACATTGTGCCAGATACTAATAAACCATATTGTGCCGTTTGCGGATAATAAGGCAATAAAAGCAACATCAATGTAGCTAACACAAAACCGCTGCGGTAAATGATGATGGTTAAATAATCCAAAAAATCCATTGGGGATTTGATATGTGGATCTGCCATAACTGCCTCCTTAAACAATAAATTAGCCAATAAACGCAAGGGCTTGTTCCACTACTTCTACACCAGCTCCTTGTTTAGTGGCATTTTCACTTAAATGACGACGCCACTGTCTTGCCCCTTTACAATGTTGGAATGCTCCGAGCATATGGCGAACAATATGATTTAAATAGACACCCTTTGCTAACTCTCGTTCAATGTAAGGGAACATCTTTTCCACCGCTTCTTTTGCAGTTACAAGCGGTCGATTTTCATTAAAAATTTGCGAATCGATCTCGCCTAGCATTGACGGGTTTTGATAGGCCTCACGCCCTACCATTACCCCATCAACAAACTGCAAATGCTGTTTAATTTCCTCAATGGTTTTAATGCCGCCATTGATGCTAATCTTTAAATGCGGAAAATCTCGCTTGAGCTGATAAACCCGATCATAATCTAAAGGCGGAATTTCACGGTTTTCCTTCGGGCTTAACCCTGTCAGCCACGCCTTGCGGGCGTGTACGATAAAATCATTGCTATAAGGTTGCACTTTTTCGATAAAATCACACAAAAATTCATAGCTGTCTAAATCATCAATCCCAATACGATGTTTAACCGTGACCGGAATTTCCACCGCTTCTTGCATTGCTTTAATACAATCCGCCACTAAATCCGCTTTTGCCATCAGGCAAGCCCCGAACATGCCGTTTTGCACTCGGTCTGACGGGCAACCGACATTTAGATTAATCTCGGCATAGCCTCGCTCTGCCACCAATTTGGCACAATGAGCCAACTGTGCCGGGTCGCTTCCACCCAGTTGCAAAGCCACCGGATTCTCGCTCGGATCATATTCCAACAAATCATATTTGGCGTGAATAATCGCCGGGGCGGTGATCATTTCGGTATAAAGCAAGGCTTGACGACTAAATTGGCGATGAAAATAGCGGCAGTGACGGGTTGTCCAATCTAACATTGGAGCAACCGAAAAACGTCCACGGTAAAAAGGTTGAATTTCGTTAGTCATAAAAATATCAAAATAAAGCGGTAAAAAATCAGCAAAAAATAACCGCTTGTAAGCGATTCAAAACAAGCAGCCATCATACTCGAAAAAGCCAGATAAACATAGTTTCCTCAAGGCTTCCCCATCTATCTGCGCACTTTTAAAACAACCTCAAAACACAATATATAGTGTTTCAACATCAAATCACACACAACATATTGAAGCAAAAATTTACAAAATTATTTTTCTTTATAAATCAATAAGCTACCAAAGACCAATAAAAAAGAGTGTTTGTCAAGACTTGTCTTGAAACTTTTTTTGCATACAATCATCTACCAGTTCCAAACATAAACTTTAAGATAGAGCCTACGAATATGTCTAGAAACCTCTTCCAAAAACGCTTAAATATTAAGCCGTATGAGTATCCTGAGCTTCTTGAATTTAAAGATGCAATTCGCCATTCTTACTGGTTACACACCGAATTTAACTTCACCGGCGATATTCAAGACTATCGCACCACTATTAACGATCACGAACGTCACGTGTTAACCCGAGCAATGCTTGCAATTTCACAAGTAGAAGTAAACGTAAAACGTTTCTGGGGTGAGTTATACCGCTATTTCCCAAAACCGGAGATGGACGATGTAGGCGGTACTTTTGCTGAAAGTGAAGTTCGCCATAAAGATGCTTACTCGTTCCTATTGGAAAAATTAGGCCTAAATGAAATGTTCAGTCAAATTCATGAAATTGAACCATTAATGAACCGCATTCGTTATATGGAAAGTTTTATGAAAGATAAAGATGCTGGCAAAGGCGAATTTGTTTTATCGTTAGTGCTGTTCTCTTTATTTGTTGAGCATATTTCATTGTTTGGACAGTTTATTATTATGATGTCGTTCAACAAGCATAAAAACCTGTTTAAAGGGATTTCCAATGCGGTTGAAGCCACCTCAAAAGAGGAAGAAATTCACGGTAAATTCGGAATTGCGTTATACGAAATTTTACGTGACGAACACAGTGAACTATTCACACCAGAATTTTTTGAAGATTTGCAAACCTTGGCAAATCAAGCGTTTGAAGCAGAACGTGGCATCTTAGACTGGATTTTCGAAGAAGGTGATTTAAGCTTTATCACCAAAGCGACGGTAGAAAATTACATTAAAAACCGTTACAACAATTCTTTAAGCATTTTAGGGTTAGAGCCGCCACACGACATCGACCCTGAATTATTAAAAGAGACTGAGTGGTTTGATATTGAAATTCTTTCAACTAAAGAAACCGATTTCTTTAACAAACGTAGCACCGATTATTCTAAAAAAATGAAACAGATTACCGCAGATGACTTATTTTAATACTGACCGCCCAGACTTCCACTGGCTTAATGAAGACAGCCGTTTATTCTTACAACGTGGCTATTTATTGGAAGGCACAACCGCATTAGACCGCATTCGTTTTATTGCCGAACACGCAGAACGTAAACTCGGCATTGAAGGCTATGCCGATAAATTCTATCACTATATGGCAAGAGGCTACTTCTCGCTTTCTTCGCCAATTTGGTCAAACTTCGGTTTAGATCGTGGCTTACCGATTTCTTGTTTTGGTAGCTACATCGGCGATTCTATCCACGAGATTATGGTAACAACCGCTGAAGTGGGCATGATGAGTAAAATTGGCGGAGGTACTTCCGCCTACTTTGGCGATATTCGTCCGCGTGGCTCGTTAATTAAAAACAACGGTAAATCAGACGGCTCATTTAACTTCAGTAAATTATTTGACACTGTGATTGACGTGATTTCACAAGGAACATCACGCAAAGGTCAGTTTGCCGGTTATATTGATATTGAACACGGCGATATTGACGAATGGTTGGATATTCACACCGAAGGTAACCCAATTCAATTAATGTATTACGGTGTGTGTGTTGGTCACGATTGGTTAGAGTCAATGAAAGCCGGCGATCCATACAAACGTCAGCTTTGGGCAAAATTGTTACAACGTAAAACCGAAACCGGTATCCCTTATTTATTCTTTAAAGACAATGCCAACGCAGGTCGTCCCGATGTCTATAAAGATAAAAATATGACGATTCACGCCTCTAACTTATGTACTGAAATTATGTTGCCTTCAAGCAACGAAGAAAGTTTCGTATGCTGTTTATCGTCTATGAATCTACTCTACTTTGATGAGTGGAAAGATACCGATGCACCAGAAACATTAACCTATTTCCTTGATGTCGTAATGAGTGAATTTATTGAGAAAAGTCAATCAATTCCATTCTTAGACCGTGCAAACCGCTTTGCCCGTCGCCATCGTGCATTAGGTTTAGGCGTGTTGGGCTGGCATAGCTACCTACAGGCAAATAATATTGCCTTTGACAGCTTCCAAGCGATGCAAAAAAATAACGAGATTTTCAAAACACTTCAAGAGAAAACCTTGAAAGCCTCGCAAGAATTAGCTCAACGTTTTGGCGAGCCGGAAATTCTCGAGGGCTATGGTCGCCGTAATACCACATTAATGAGTATTGCTCCAACTAAATCCAGTAGCTTTATTTTAGGCAGTGTGTCGCCATCGGTAGAGCCGTTTAAATCCAACTACTATGTAAAAGATTTAGCGAAGATCAAAACCGTGTATAAAAACCCGTTCTTAGAGAAATTACTCCAAGAAAAAGGCCTAGACACCGAAGAAATTTGGACGTCTATTTTACAAAATGATGGTTCGGTTCAGCATTTAGAACAGCTTTCCGAGCACGAAAAAGAAGTATTTAAAACCTTTGCCGAAATCAGCCAATTAAGCGTGATTCAGCAAGCTGCTCAACGTCAAAAATATATTGACCAAGGGCAAAGTATTAATGTGATGATCCACCCTGCCACACCGGCTCGTGATCTTAACCAATTATACTTAACAGCAGAAGAGCTGGGCTTAAAATCCATCTACTACCAAAACTCAATGAGTGCAGCACAGGTATTTAACCGTAACCTATTAAGCTGCTCAAGTTGCGAAGGGTAAGTAAAGCTGTAAAACTAAAAATGCTGAATAATCATTTATTCAGCATTTTTTGTACCCTACTCTTAACACAAAATTATTTACTCTCCCGACATAACTTCAAGGTAGCTTGAATCAGCTCAAAAGCTATTGTGCCTTGTTGTGGGATTTCAGGTAAGCTTTCCTCACAGTCGAACCATTTTGCATCGCAGATTTCTTCTTCCTGTAGCTGAATTTCACCGCTTTCATAATCCGCTAAAAAACCTAGCATTAATGAATTGGGAAACGCCCAAGGTTGGCTTCCAAAATAACGCACATTTTTCACTTTAATGCCCGTTTCTTCAAACACTTCACGATGCACCGCAGTTTCTACCGCCTCACCGGCTTCGACAAAACCGGCTAAAGTGGTATAAATTGTGCCTTTATGGCGTAGATGATTAGCTAGTAGGATTTGTCTGCCTTTTCGCACCGCCACAATAATTGACGGGCTAATCGTTGGGTAAGCTCGATTGCCACACGCATTGCAGTAAATTGCAATTTCATCGCTTGCCAGTATGGTTTTCTCGCCACATTTTCCGCAAAATTGGTGAGTCTGAAAGAAATGGTTAAGCGAAACAGCTCGATGCAACAAATGAGACAGTTCGGGTGGTCGGTTAATTTGGCTTCTTAAATAAGCAAACTCTCGCTGATTATCCGATTCTAACGCCTTCACCAAATAAGCCGGCGAGCCTTGATATTGCCCGATGGTTAATTTCTCACGTCCACTTAAGCCCAGCTCTTCCGCACTTCCGAATGGAATTTCCCCAGCCTCCAAGGCAATATCAAAATCGCTGACGATAATCCAATATCCTTTATTCATCTTTCAATCCTAATTGTGTAAACAACTTACGTTTTTCATTTTCAGATAGCACTTGAAACTCACCACAGCCTAAATTGCCTAATCTAAACTGGCCTATCCCAACACGAATTAACCGTAAAGTCGGGAAACCGATATGTGCAGTCATTCGTCTGACTTGGCGATTTTTCCCTTCAGCAATACTCAATTCCATCCAACTGGTCGGAATGGTTTTCCGCTCACGAATTTGCGGGGCAATATGCCAAGCAAAATCAGGTGCTGCTATCGCCCTAACTTTGGCAGGCTTGGTCAAACCATCTTTTAATTCCACCCCTTTTGCTAGTTTGGCTAAATCCTCCGGCTGTGGCACACCTTCCACTTGTACCCAATAGGTTTTCTGCTTGTCAAATTTCGGGTGAGCTAAACGGTGCTGAATGTCGCCATTATTGGTCAAAAGCAGCAATCCTTCACTGTCTCTGTCCAACCGCCCGACAGGGTAAATATTAGGAATCAGAATAAAATCTTTTAGCGTTTTTCGCCCCTGTTCATCGGTAAATTGGGTCAGCACATCATAAGGCTTATTGAGCAACACAACAGTGGTTTCCGCAAAGGTAAGCGGTCGTTTTTGCGGATTTTTTTGCAAATTTTTAGCAAAATTTGACCGCTTGTTGGTCATTCTTTTAAAGGTTGGTTGTTTCATTTTTTCAGGTTCGCCCACGCAACAGACAGTAAAATAATTGCCCCACCGATAATCATCTTAAGTGTTGGCACTTCACCAAAACAGAGCCACGCAATCACTATCGCATACACCGGCTCAAGAGAAATAATCATTGAGGCAGTACGGGCGTTGATGGTATCAAGACTGGAAATAAACAGGGTATAGGCAAGAGTGGTACACAAAAAACCGATACAGAAAATCCAAAACCAATCTTGGGCGGAAACACTTGGAAATTCAGTGATTGAGAAAGGCAATAGAAACAGAGTGGCAAAAATATACTGCCACCAGCTTGCTTGCACGCCGGAAATTTTGCTCATTGTACGGCGATTCGCTACCGCCAAAATGCCGTAAACTAAAGCGGATAACACACCCCACAATAATCCTTGAGTGGCTTGATTACCAAAGGTAAATTCAGGGGTAACTAAAATTAAACCAACCGTGATAGCAATTAACAACACCACTTCACGAAAGCGTAATTTTTCACGGAAAAACAGGCTTTCAAATAACGCTACAAATGCCGGAAAGCTGGCAAAACCTAAGGTTGCTACCGCCACACCGCCTACTTTAACCGCCACAAAAAACGTGACCCAATGGGCAGACAATAGGCCAGCAGAGAATGCCAGTTGGGTAACTTGCTGTAAATTGAGCTTTACAAGCGGTTGTTTTTTCCATAAAAAATACAAAGAGATGATGGCAAAAGCAATCACCACCCGCCCAAGCACAATAGTTTCAGCCGAGCTTTGAATTAATGCTCCGAAGATCCCCGAAGCACCAAATAAAACCGCTGTGCCGTGAACTTTAAGCAATGCAAGTGTTCTTTTCTCCACTATTTGATCCTTTTGATTTCATCTTGTGGATCCGGCTTGCGTTCAAACTCGGCATCAAAAGTATTGCCATCTTGAGGCGATTGTGAATGAAAATGGGTGTTTTGCGAGGTAAAACGCATAAACACCTTATTTTTCACGCTGTTAATTACTAAGGCTTGAATCCATTTTCGGCTAAAGGGTAACACGCATAAAATCGCTAAAATATCGCTTAAAAAGCCGGGAATAATCAGCAAAATACCGGCTAAAATAAACATCACCGAGTTGCCGACTGCTTCAGTCGGTATCTTGCCTTGGCTTAAATCTTGCTTGATGGAAAAGAGGGTATAAACGCCTCTTAACTTCACGATCCACAACCCTAAAAATGAAATCACGACCAGCAATAAAATCGTGGGTAACACACCAATGGTCGAGCCAATATTCACCAGCAGTGAAATTTCGCAATAGATATAAAAGAAAATACCAAACAGAATCGCTAAAATAGGCATATTACCCTCCCAACGTTGCGGCAGCGTTTGCCGTCAGATTTTCTGCACCATTGGCTCGCATGACAATATTGTCTTCGGTACGAATCCCGCCAAAGGCTTTAAAAGCCTCAATTTTCTGCCAGTTAAAGGCTGAAGATAAGGTACTATTTTTCCAAGGCTTAAGTAGCATTTCAATAAAATAGAAACCCGGCTCAATGGTAAGCACCATATTTTCCTGTAGCTCACGGGTACAACGCAAACTGGGGTAAACCTCAGGGGGAGCTTTATGGCTGCCTCGGGCATTTTGCTGAAAACCGCCCACATCGTGCACTTGAATACCCAATAAATGCCCTAGTCCGTGTGGGAAGAACGTACGGCTAATCCCTTGTTCAAAAATTTGCTCGGCTGAAAGATGAATAAATTGATGTTCCACTAATAATTGCGAAATCAGCTGCTGCATTCGGGTGTGATAATGCAGGTAGTTCACCCCAATACTCAGCTCGGCAATAATTTGTAACTTAAACAGTTCCATTTTCGCCACCAGCTCGGCAAATTCAGAACTGCTGTCAAAGGCATAGGTGCGAGTAATATCGGAGGCATAGCCATTTACCGTTGTGCCGGCATCAATTAAAAAACTGTGGCGTTTTGCGTGGGTGCCAAAATCTAACGCCGTATAATGTAGCACCGCACCATTTTGATTAATCGCCACAATATTGCCATAAGGAACATTGAGATCAGATTGCTGCGTCGCTTTCAAATATTCAAGGTTGATTTCAAATTCGCTTTTGCCGGCAAAAAATGCCTCTTTTGCTACTTGATGCCCTTTTAACGCTGAAAATTGGGCTTGGTAAATACTTTCAATTTCAAACTCCGTTTTGATGGAGCGAGCAAAATTCAGGCTATTCAGCACTTTCTGCGGGTTAATATGGTTAAAGCCTAACTTTTTGGCTAGCTCAACATCTTCACCGATAAAGGCACAAGCGGTCGGATTTTGGATAAAGGTTGCAATTTCATTCTCTGCTCTCAACAAAATCCACTCAAATTCCGTAGCGAAAAATGCCTCCGTTGGCACTTTGGAAGTAGAAACCCAATAATCTTCAGGGGCATAAAAATAGACTTTCGGCTTATTTTTGCCATCTAAAAATAACCAGCAATTTTCAGCTTGGGGATACGGGAAAAAGTAATTAAAATAAGGGTTAATTTTAAACGGGGCGGTTTGATCGTCTAAAAATAAGGTTTTTGCCTTGCCGGCATAAATCCATAAACCGTCTAAAAAGGCATTTTCCAGTAAACTTTGCACTGTCTGCTGCAAACGTGCGAGATGCGTAGAAAATAGATTTTTCATAAGGAATAAAATGACTCAATTAACTGTAAATAAAGAATTAGATACCTTAGGGCTACGTTGCCCCGAGCCGGTGATGCTCACCCGTAAAACAATCCGTAGTATGGAAGAAGGGGAAATTTTGCATATCATCGCCGATGACCCAGCTACCACCCGCGATATTCCGAGTTTCTGCGAATTTATGGATCACCAATTAATTCAAAAAGAAGTGGACTCCACTCCATACCATTATTGGATTAAAAAGGGCTTGGAATAAACCACAAGCGGTCGATTTTAGCCATAAAATTGCAAATTTATGCACAAAATCGACCGCTTGTTTTAATTAATGACGGCGAGGTTCGTCCTCAAAATCGTCATCTTCATCATCGAAAAATTCACCGTCATCGCCGTACTCATCTTCATCAGCATTCGGATCTTCAAAGTAGGTTCCCCAGCCCTCATACTCAGCACCGGCTTTTTCAATTAATGGCAGTAACTCTTTTTGTTGTGCGGTAATTAAATCGGCATTGAGGTTAATTTCGCTCACAATGTCGCATACAAAAATCACTTTACCGTTTTCGTCTTCCACTTCTTCCGCTTCGGAAATTTCATAGCCCAGCTTATAGGCATCAACTACTAATTTTTCCAATTTATCAAAATCGTGGTGAGCAACGTGGTGTTCAATAATATAAAGGGCTTCAGGATCTGAACCATCGGCTAATAATGATGAAATGATTTCATCGGTTTCTGTGCGTAATTCATCGAAATTGTACATATTGAATTCCTTACTTATTCTGTGATTAATTCTGGTGCAAACCAGCTATCTAATTTGTTCGACAGCTTATCAATACCGATTTTATTCAGTGCGGAATAAGCCTCTACTTGAATATCGCCTTGGAACGGTAAAATCGCTTCTCTTACCATTTTTACCTGCTTAGAACGTGCCGATTGGCTTAACTTATCCGCTTTGGTCAACAGCAGTAACACCGGCAAGTTGGCCGACACTGCCCATTCAATCATCTGTTGATCTAAATCTTTTAACGGGTGGCGAATATCCATTAAAATCACCACACCGCCTAAACATTCACGCTTTTGTAAATATTCACCTAATGCCTTTTGCCATTGGATTTTCATCTGTTCAGGTACTGCTGCATAGCCATAGCCGGGTAAATCCACCAACTTACAATTCGGCTCAACCTCAAACAAGTTAATCAACTGCGTTCGCCCCGGTGTTTTGGACGTACGGGCTAAACTTTTTTGGTTAGTTAACGCATTCAAGGCGGTCGATTTACCGGCATTTGAACGCCCGGCAAACGCAATTTCAACACCGGTATCTTCCGGTAAATGGCGAATATCCGGTGCGGAGGTTAAAAAATGGGTTTTATGATAATTTAATTTCATTTTATTCTCTAAATTTAAAAGATAAGCCTTGCTCACCATATTGATTCGGTTCAGGATTACCGGCAAATACGCCCCATTCTAAAAAGAGCAACATTCCAATAAATGCCGGCATTACCTGTCCTAGTAATATCTGCATAATTCCTTGCGAATAAGGGGCTGCGAGATAACAAATAATCGGTACTAACACCATTAACAAGGCTTTTCCCGAACGATTGCGGTCGTGTAATCGTTTGATAATAATAGCAGACAGGCTAAATCCTGTAATTACAAGCGGCAGCACACTTAATAAAGACAAATCAGCTAAATTTATCAACATCGCAACCACAAACAGGAAAAGAAAGTTGATTCCAAATCCAATCCAAAAACCTTGTCTGTTTAGCCTACCGTTAAAACTAAAAAGTGCTTTATACCAAATCATTTTCTATCCTAAAGCTACATCAAGTACCATCATTACCACAAAGCCCAACATCAAACTTAAAGTCGCAATATCGGTATTGCCCGAACTTTGCGATTCTGGGATCAATTCTTCTACCACCACGAAAATCATCGCTCCGGCAGCAAAAGCAAGAGCATAAGGTAAAATAGCTGCCATCGATAGCACAAAAACTGCCCCAATCACCGCTGCAATAGGTTCAACCACTGCTGACATAGAGCCATACCAAAATGCTTTCTTCCGACTGTGCCCCTCACCTCGAATTGGCAATGCAAGTGACGAGCCTTCGGGAATGTTTTGTAACCCTATTCCGATTGCCAAACCGATAGCTCCCATAATGGAAGCATCTACGCCTGAAACTTGGGTTGCCAAAGCACCGAAAGCCACCCCTATGGCTAATCCTTCTGGAATATTATGAATCGTAATCGCAAGAAAAAGCAAAGTAGATTTTGATAAGCCTTGTTTAAGTTGATCATTTCCTTCAGCTTGCTCAATCGGCTTACTCAAGTGCAAATGCGGCACAACATAGTCAATTAATCGAATAAAAGCTCCGCCGGCAAGAAAGCCAATCGCTGCAGGCAACCAAGCTAAAGAGCCATAATCCGCCTCGGCATATTCTAAAGAAGGTGCAAGCAAAGACCAAAACGAGGCTGCAATCATCACCCCGGCAGCAAAGCCCATCATACTGTCTAATAATTTTCGATTGACCGATTTAAAAAAATAGACAAATGATGAGCCGAAAATCGTACACCCCCAAGAAAATAAACCGGCTAGAAAAGCTTGCCATACAGGAGAAAGTGAAAGGAAATATTCAAACAAGAAACAGTACCAACTAAAATCAATATTGGCTCATTCTATCAAAGATTCAGATTCATTAACATAGTATAAACAAAAGCTCAATAAAGATTTCATTTGTAAAATTTCATAAAAAAACGACCGCTTGCATTTCCCTTTCATAAATACAATGAAAATCCTAACAAGCGGTCATTTTCCGTGAGTTTTTTACCTTTACCACCACAACAAAAAACCGCCTGTATCTCTACAGGCGGCTCTTCTTTTTATTTACTTGTTCTTAGCTTTTTACTTTTTATTCGTTTTTGCTTTGCGCTTCGCTTTTGATTAAGTTTCCGCTTTTGTCACTTTTCGCTTTCACTTAATCCCGCTTAAAATTAAAACCCCGACGATGCTCTACTCTCACATGGCGAATCACCACACTACCATCGACGTCACTGCGTTTTACTTCTGAGTTCGGTATGGGGTCAGGTAGGACCACAGCACTCTTGTCGTCGGGAAAATTCCTTTCTATCTTATGATTTCTTTATCTTTTCTTTATTCGTTCTTCTCAATACAAAAACAAGCCTAAAAACATTTGAGCGTTGTATAGTTAAGCCTCTCGGGCAATTAGTACTGGTTAGCTCAATGTCTCACAACACTTACACACCCAGCCTATCTACGTCGTAGTCTCCAACAACCCTTACACACTTATAGTGTGGGAGAACTCATCTCTTGGCAAGTTTCGTGCTTAGATGCTTTCAGCACTTATCTCTTCCGCACTTAGCTACCCGGCAATGCGTCTGGCGACACAACCGGAACACCAGTGGTGCGTCCACTCCGGTCCTCTCGTACTAGGAGCAGCCCCAACCAATTCTCCAACGCCCACGGCAGATAGGGACCGAACTGTCTCACGACGTTCTAAACCCAGCTCGCGTACCACTTTAAATGGCGAACAGCCATACCCTTGGGACCTACTTCAGCCCCAGGATGTGATGAGCCGACATCGAGGTGCCAAACACCGCCGTCGATATGAACTCTTGGGCGGTATCAGCCTGTTATCCCCGGAGTACCTTTTATCCGTTGAGCGATGGCCCTTCCATTCAGAACCACCGGATCACTATGACCTGCTTTCGCACCTGCTCGACTTGTCTGTCTCGCAGTTAAGCTTGCTTATACCATTGCACTAACCTCACGATGTCCGACCGTGATTAGCAAACCTTCGTGCTCCTCCGTTACTCTTTGGGAGGAGACCGCCCCAGTCAAACTACCCACCAGACACTGTCCGAGACCGCGTTCCGCAATCTTCGTTAGAACATCAAACGTTAAAGGGTGGTATTTCAAGGACGCCTCCACAATCACTGGCGTGACTGCTTCTAAGGCTCCCACCTATCCTACACATCAAAATTCAATGTTCAGTGTCAAGCTATAGTAAAGGTTCACGGGGTCTTTCCGTCTAGCCGCGGGTACACCGCATCTTCACGGCGATTTCAATTTCACTGAGTCTCGGGTGGAGACAGCCTGGCCATCATTATGCCATTCGTGCAGGTCGGAACTTACCCGACAAGGAATTTCGCTACCTTAGGACCGTTATAGTTACGGCCGCCGTTTACTGGGGCTTCGATCAGGAGCTTCTCTTTCGATAACACCATCAATTAACCTTCCAGCACCGGGCAGGCATCACACCCTATACGTCCACTTTCGTGTTTGCAGAGTGCTGTGTTTTTAATAAACAGTTGCAGCCAGCTGGTATCTTCGACCGGTTCAACCTTCGTGTGCAAGACACTACAATCTACGCCGGCGCACCTTCTCCCGAAGTTACGGTGCTATTTTGCCTAGTTCCTTCACCCGAGTTCTCTCAAGCGCCTGAGTATTCTCTACCTGACCACCTGTGTCGGTTTATAGTACGGTTTATAATAACCTGAAGCTTAGTGGCTTTTCCTGGAAGCGTGGTATCAGTTACTTCATCTCCGTAGAGACTCGTCATCACTTCTCGGTGTTAATAAGCGTCCGGATTTGCCTAAACGCTCCACCTACCGGCTTAAACAGACATCCAACAGTCTGCTAACCTAACCTTCTCCGTCCCCACATCGCAGTTATTACAAGTACGGGAATATTAACCCGTTTCCCATCGACTACGCTTTTCAGCCTCGCCTTAGGGGCCGACTCACCCTGCCCCGATTAACGTTGGACAGGAACCCTTGGTCTTCCGGCGAACGAGTTTTTCACTCGTTTTATCGTTACTTATGTCAGCATTCGCACTTGTGATATCTCCAGCAGACTTCTCAATCCACCTTCATCGACTTACACAACGCTCCCCTACCCAACAGACTTTCATCTGATGCCGCAGCTTCGGTGCTATATTTGAGCCCCGTTACATCTTCCGCGCAGGCCGACTCGACTAGTGAGCTATTACGCTTTCTTTAAATGATGGCTGCTTCTAAGCCAACATCCTAGCTGTCTAAGCCTTCCCACTTCGTTTCCCACTTAATATAGACTTTGGGACCTTAGCTGGCGGTCTGGGTTGTTTCCCTCTCCACGATGGACGTTAGCACCCACCGTGTGTCTCCTGAGTATCACTCTTCGGTATTCGCAGTTTGCATCGGGTTGGTAATCCGGGATGGACCCCTAGCCGAAACAGTGCTCTACCCCCGAAGGTGTCCGCTCAAGGCTCTACCTAAATAGATTTCGGGGAGAACCAGCTATCTCCCGGTTTGATTGGCCTTTCACCCCCAGCCACAAGTCATCCGCTAATTTTTCAACATTAGTCGGTTCGGTCCTCCAGTTAGTGTTACCCAACCTTCAACCTGCCCATGGCTAGATCACCGGGTTTCGGGTCTATACCTTGCAACTAGACGCCCAGTTAAGACTCGGTTTCCCTTCGGCTCCCTTATTCAGTTAACCTTGCTACAAAATATAAGTCGCTGACCCATTATACAAAAGGTACGCAGTCACAGAATAAATCTGCTCCCACTGCTTGTACGCACAAGGTTTCAGGTTCTATTTCACTCCCCTCGCCGGGGTTCTTTTCGCCTTTCCTTCACAGTACTGGTTCACTATCGGTCAATCAGGAGTATTTAGCCTTGGAGGATGGTCCCCCCATCTTCAAACAGGATATCACGTGTCCCGCCCTACTTGTTGTTAGCCTAGTACCACAATGGAGTTTTAAGGTACGGGATTATCACCCTCTACGATTGTCCTTCCCAGAACATTCCCCTAACTTCACTGCTATCACTAACTGGCTCTTTCGCGTTCGCTCGCCGCTACTAACGAAATCTCGGTTGATTTCTTTTCCTCGGGGTACTTAGATGTTTCAGTTCTCCCGGTTTGCCTCACACAGCTATGTATTCACTGGGTGATAGTAGGTTCTTCACCTACTGGGTTTCCCCATTCGGACATCTTGGATTAAACGCCTCTTATCGACTCATCCAAGCTTTTCGCAGATTAGCACGTCCTTCATCGCCTCTGATTGCCAAGGCATCCACCTTGTGCGCTTAGTCACTTAACTATACAACCTCAAATGTTTTCTAAAACTTCTTAGAAATAAAAAGTAAAAAACAATGAAGTCAGTTTTACAACTAAACACTTGACTGCTTTTGTTCAGTCAAGATTTTTTCTACTCAGACTTTCACTTGGGGACATATCTAATATGTCCCTACAGAAAATCTCTCAGTTTTTCAGCTTGTTTCTATATTGTTAAAGAACAAAGATAATGGCTTTCGCCTATCATCATACCTAAAATTGCAAATAATCCGGTATTTTTAACCGCTTGTAATCTTAGGTATGATGATAAAGTCACGATGATTGGTGGAGATAAGCGGGATCGAACCGCTGACCTCCTGCGTGCAAGGCAGGCGCTCTCCCAGCTGAGCTATATCCCCATTTCATCTTCCGTTTTCTTCACTCATAGTCGCTTCGCTTTCGCTTGCCTTCTGAGTGGTGGGTCTGAGTGGACTTGAACCACCGACCTCACCCTTATCAGGGGTGCGCTCTAACCACCTGAGCTACAGACCCAACGGATGACCTTCGGTTTTTGTCTTCTTTTATCAAACAATCTGTGTGAACACTTGCTGTCGTTCTCGATTTTGGTAAGGAGGTGATCCAACCGCAGGTTCCCCTACGGTTACCTTGTTACGACTTCACCCCAGTCATGAATCATACCGTGGTAAACGCCCCCCTTTCGGTTAAGCTATCTACTTCTGGTACAACCCACTCCCATGGTGTGACGGGCGGTGTGTACAAGGCCCGGGAACGTATTCACCGCAACATTCTGATTTGCGATTACTAGCGATTCCGACTTCATGGAGTCGAGTTGCAGACTCCAATCCGGACTTAGACGTACTTTCTGAGATTCGCTCCCCATCGCTGGCTCGCCGCCCTCTGTATACGCCATTGTAGCACGTGTGTAGCCCTACTCGTAAGGGCCATGATGACTTGACGTCATCCCCACCTTCCTCCGGTTTATCACCGGCAGTCTCCTTTGAGTTCCCGACCGAATCGCTGGCAACAAAGGATAAGGGTTGCGCTCGTTGCGGGACTTAACCCAACATTTCACAACACGAGCTGACGACAGCCATGCAGCACCTGTCTCAGAGCTCCCGAAGGCACCCTCGTATCTCTACAAGGTTCTCTGGATGTCAAGAGTAGGTAAGGTTCTTCGCGTTGCATCGAATTAAACCACATGCTCCACCGCTTGTGCGGGCCCCCGTCAATTCATTTGAGTTTTAACCTTGCGGCCGTACTCCCCAGGCGGTCGATTTATCACGTTAGCTACGGGCACCAAGCTTAAAGCCCAATCCCCAAATCGACAGCGTTTACGGCGTGGACTACCAGGGTATCTAATCCTGTTTGCTCCCCACGCTTTCGCACATGAGCGTCAGTACATTCCCAAGGGGCTGCCTTCGCCTTCGGTATTCCTCCACATCTCTACGCATTTCACCGCTACACGTGGAATTCTACCCCTCCCTAAAGTACTCTAGTTGTCCAGTCTGAAATGCAATTCCCAGGTTAAGCCCGGGGCTTTCACACCTCACTTAAACAACCGCCTGCGTGCCCTTTACGCCCAGTTATTCCGATTAACGCTCGCACCCCCCGTATTACCGCGGCTGCTGGCACGGAGTTAGCCGGTGCTTCTTCTGTGATTAACGTCAATCGACTGTTCTATTAAAACAGTCGCCTTCCTCGTCACCGAAAGAACTTTACAACCCGAAGGCCTTCTTCATTCACGCGGCATGGCTGCATCAGGGTTCCCCCCATTGTGCAATATTCCCCACTGCTGCCTCCCGTAGGAGTCTGGACCGTGTCTCAGTTCCAGTGTGGCTGGTCATCCTCTCAGACCAGCTAGAGATCGCGGGCTTGGTGAGCCTTTACCTCACCAACTACCTAATCCCACTTGGGCTCATCTTATGGCAGGTGGCCAAATGGTCCCACCCTTTAGTCCTAAGACATTACGCGGTATTAGCTACCGTTTCCAGTAGTTATCCCCCTCCATAAGCCAGATTCCCAAGCATTACTCACCCGTCCGCCACTCGTCAGCAAAGAAGCAAGCTTCTTCCTGCTACCGTTCGACTTGCATGTGTTAAGCCTGCCGCCAGCGTTCAATCTGAGCCATGATCAAACTCTTCAATTCAAAAAGTTTAATCGCTCAATACTGCTGACATAAAATCGCACTTTCAAATTTAAACCTAATTAAAATCAGGTTAAACGAAAGTAATGAATTTCTAGTTAGCACCTATTAAGACTTCAAAATTAAAAAAATATTTTCAATCAAGTCAATCAACAAGTGCCCACACAGATTGTCTGATAAATTGTTAAAGAACAAAAAGAAACGACGCACTGGAAATCAATTTTAAATCGTTCACAACAGTGCGTCGTTGTGTGCTGCGTATTATAGGGAAAAACAAAAACAACGCAAGCGGTTTTTGTAAAAAATTTGAAAAAAATCACCGCTTGCGTATTTTTACGGCAAAACGAGTATTAATTTAGCTAAATTTGCCATTTATTTGTTCTTTTAGCCCACTTTGTCTTTCGGTTTTAGCTCCAACACTATATTTCCACACTTTTTCGCTACCAAATAAGGTAAATTTATCTTTCGCTCTTGTGATTGCCGTGTAAATTAACTCTTTCGTCAGCACCGGGGAAATCGAATGCGGTAACACCAATACTGTATGTTCAAATTCAGATCCTTGCGATTTATGCACCGTCATAATATAAGCCGTTTCATAATTTGAAACCCTGCCTAACGGCAAACTATGGTGTTCTCTATTTTCTTGTAACGAATCAAAATAAACTCGGCTTTCCCCATTTTCGTCAGGCAAAATGATGCCAACATCACCACTGGCAATGCTATTTATCGGCATATTTTCTGTCATTAAAATCGGTTTTCCGATATAACGATCTCGGCTATGATTAAATTTCACCAACCCAGCTCTGCGTAGTCCTTCTGCAATCGCAATATTAAGGCGTTCAACACCGAGTTCACTTACCCTTAAGGCTGATAAAATGCGGACTTTTTGGAATTTCTCAAAAATCGCTTTCACACTCACTGAATGTGGATTTTTCTCCCGTTTTTGAACCGCTTGCAAATAATCACGATAAAGTTCAACTGCCTTATCCACCACCATTTGCACACTTTTTTCAATCCAACTTGATTTATCTGTTACCTCTTTCGTTTCCGGATAACAGCAGTTTTCTAACTTATTGCTGCTTTTATATTTAGCAAAAATCTCCCACGAAAGATTAATTTTTTGCTCATTTACTGCATTTGCCAGCTCGCCAATCCACGCTTTTTCACCAAATCGATAACTATGCTTTAAGTGCGATAAACAGTCACCAATCGGCAACGCATTACCGACTTCAATTTGGTAACCGGTAACATCTTTCAGGTAATCACAATGTGATTGGCTATAACCATTCTCGATAAAAGAACCTAGTTCTCCCATAATCGATCCTGCCTCTACAGAGGCAAGCTGATCTTTATCCCCCAGCATTATCAAGCGAGAGTTTGGTTTGAGGGCTTGAACAATTTTCTCCATCATCGATAAATCAATCATTGAAGCCTCATCTAATACTACCAAATCATAATGCCACGGGTTTTTGGCGTGATATTTGGTTTCTTCACTCAATGGTCTAGCCCCAAGCAAACGATGAATTGTCACAGCTTGTGTTGGAATAGCCTGTTTTAACGCCTCAGATAAGCCCTTCTCTTCCGCCAGCTTACTTTCCAGCGACTCCTTCATTCTTGCCGCTGCTTTTCCTGTTGGTGCAGCCAGAGCTATTTGCAAATATGGTTTTTGTAGTGCTTGCTGTTTTAATTGCAGCCCGAGTAATAATTTCACCACTGTCGTGGTTTTTCCTGTTCCCGGCCCACCTGAAATTAAGCTAAATGGCTTTTCCAGTGCCGTTGCCACTGCAACTTTTTGCCAATTGACTGTTTGAGATTGCTCAGTAAATAATTGATTGAGAATGTTTTTATTTAATTCGGTATTTGCAAATTTTTCCGAAAAACCAACCGCTTGTTGTAAATAACCGGCAATTCGATGTTCCGCTTGCCAGTAGCGATAAAAATAGAGCAAACCGTTTTGGAATAACATCGGTTTAATTGTTTCGGGAGAATGGCTAAAAGCGATATGATTTTTCAGCACGCTCTGCCATTCAAGCGGTGGAATTTGCTCAATTTTTTGCAAAATTTGTTCGAGCAAATGATAAGTTTGTGGCTTGCTATTTAATTCAAAAAGAGAAGAAAGGCTGAGATTTTCTAAACGTAATGCCGTATGCCCAAGCCCCACTTGGTAAGAAACCAACGCAGCAGCTAACACCGCTAAATCTTGTTCTAAAGGCGAATAACCATAAGGTTTCTGTTTGTTATCAATAAAACGGGCAAATTGATAATTTAAGTCAGAAATCACCTTCTCTTGTTTAAGTTCCAATAATAAATTTAGCATAATCAAACCTTGAATCAACCACCTTGCATAGGTGGTAATACTAATCTTTTTTGCATTATTTTCTAAGGGATTTTTTATTTTAGGCGTATAATTTAACCTTTCTTGTGATTTTAACTATGTAGATAACTATGAAACCAGCAACAGCAACCATTGATAGCCAAGCCCTCCGCCATAATATTCGCCTGATCAAATCTTTTGCACCAAAGCAAAAATTATTGGCGATGATTAAAGCCAATGCTTACGGGCAAGGCTTATTGCCGGCTGCCGGTACATTAGCGGATATGGTTGATGGCTTTGGGGTTGCCCGTTTGCGTGAGGCCTTAGAAATTCAAGAAACCGGCTACACAGGCAAAATTGTGTTAGTTGAAGGTTTTTTCGACCGAGAAGAGTTGCTCAAAACGCTTTCTCGTAAGTTTGATACCGTGATTCATAATCTCGAACAACTGGAATTACTCGAGCAAGTAGCAAAAGAATGGCAGGCAGAGCAACAAAAAGGCTTTTGGGCTCGTAAAGCCAAAATCTACTTCCCGATTAATATTTGGCTAAAAATCGACACCGGAATGCACCGTTTAGGCATTCACCCGGAACAAGTCGATCATTTTGTTGAACGTTTGAAAAATTGTGCGTTGGTTAATTCAATCAGCTTTGTCAGCCATTTTAGCCGTGCCGATGAACTCGATTGTGGCTACACCGAAAAACAAATTTCAGTATTTGAGCAAGCTACGCAAAAATATCACGATCACGCCCGCAGTATTTCCGCCTCAAGCGGTATTCTTTATTGGAAACAGGCTCATTATGATTGGGTTCGCCCGGGTATTATTATGCACGGCATTTCTCCCCATTATACGCCGATTACCGATTTAGGTTTTAAACCGGTAATGACGCTTTCGTCTTCCCTGATCGCTGTGCGTACCCACAAAGCCGGCGAGCCGGTCGGTTATGGTGGAGCTTGGGTAAGCCCTAAAGATACCAAGCTCGGCGTGATTGCAATGGGCTACGGCGATGGCTACCCCCGCAATGCTCCAGAAGGCACACCTGTGTTGATTAACGGCAGAATAGTGCCAATTGTCGGTCGGGTTTCGATGGATATGCTGACGGTCGATTTAGGTGCAGAGAGCCAAGATAAAGTGGGCGATAAAGCCATTTTTTGGGGAGAGCAACTATTGATTGAAGATGTGGCGAAACACATTGGCGTGATTAGCTATGAGCTGATTACCAAGCTCACCCCTCGCGTGATTTTTGAATATAAATAAACAACAAGCGGTAAAATTTTCAACAAATTTTACCGCTTGTAGCTTATTCAAGATCGAAAATATTATTTCGCACAACTGCAGGTTGCCACTTTTTCTTCAAAACGGCGAGCTGCTTCGTCCCAGTTTACCACGTTCCAGAATGCTTTAATGAAATCCGGACGGCGGTTTTGGTAGTTTAAGTAGTAAGCGTGTTCCCAAACGTCTAAGCCTAAAATCGGGTAGCCTGAAACGCCAGCTACTTCTTTGCCCATTAATGGGTTGTCTTGGTTTGCAGTTGAAACAACAGCTAATTTGCCGTCTGCCGCCACTAACCACGCCCAGCCTGAACCGAAACGCGTTGTTGCTGCTTTTTCAAATTCTGCTTGGAATGCTTCAACCGAACCGAAATCACGTTCAATCGCTTCTTTTAATGCACCTTGTAATGTTGTGCCTGTTTTTAAACCTTTCCAGAATAAAGTGTGGTTTACGTGTCCGCCCACATTATTACGCACTGCGGTACGTTTTTCTTCAGGTACTTGGCTTAAATCTTTAATTAACTCAGCCGGGCATTTTTCTAATAATTCGGGGTGAGCTTCTAATGCAGCGTTGGCATTATTGATATAGGTTTGATGATGTTTAGTATGGTGAATTTCCATTGTTTTTGCATCAAAATGTGGCTCTAATGCGTCATAAGCGTAGCCTAATTCTGGTAATGTGTATGCCATAGTTAATTCCTTTTTCAAATAATTAATAGGTTAATCAGAGTCAAACTCTGATTACATTCTAGCAAGAAATCGGCAAAAAATGCATATTTTTTTGATCTAGAACAAAATTATTTCACTATCTATTTAGAAAGGTTCCTAATCAAATTCTTGCTTTTAATTGTTTTATATAGAAAGACAAAGAAATTTAAAAAAATGTGGTGAAAAACAGCGTTAAGCCCATTGACAAAGGCATTATTTTCACGCATTCTTGAACCGTTATTCACTCTCTTGACCGAGATTCCGCCAATGAATTGTTTTAATATGATGACAACGATTATTACCACCATTATGTCACCAACATAGTGCGGGTTTTAATTGGCTGAAATAGTGAAAGAATAAACCGAAAACCCGCTACAAGCGGGTTTTTTTGTATAAAAATTTACAAATAATTTATCAGGAGTAACTATGCGAGTTCTTAAATTTGGAGGCACTTCCCTTGCCAACCCTGAACGCTTTATGCAAGCGGCAGAGATTATCGAAAAATCCCACTTGGCAGATCAAGCTGCCGGTGTATTATCTGCCCCTGCCAAAATCACTAATCACCTTGTTGCTATTGTAGATAAAGCGATTGCTGGTGAATCATTTCAATCTAATCTTTCCGAAGCTACCGAGATTTTCCACAACATCATTAACGGCTTATATGCTGCAAATAATCACTTTGCTAAAGAAGCACTATTAGCCTTAGTGGACGCGGAATTAAACCAAATTCAACAAGTGGCGGCAGAGTCAGCTCAAACCAAATCGTTGTCAGATAAAATTGCTGCCACCATTCACTGCCGGGGTGAAAAACTCTCTATTGCGATGATGCAAGCGTGGTTTGAGGCAAAAGGCTATGAAGTCACTCGCATTGATCCGGTTGAAAAATTATTGGCTCACGGCAGTTATTTGGAATCTTCGGTCGATATCGCTGAATCCACCAAACGAGTTGATGCAGGTTCAATTCCAAAGAAAAATATTGTTCTCATGGCTGGTTTTACCGCAGGTAATGAACAAGGCGAACTGGTGTTATTAGGGCGTAACGGTTCAGATTATTCTGCTGCTTGTTTAGCAGCGTGCTTAAAAGCCGATGTGTGTGAAATCTGGACGGACGTAGATGGCGTTTACACCTGTGACCCTCGTTTAGTGCCTGATGCAGTATGCTTAGAAACAATGAGCTACCAAGAGGCAATGGAGCTTTCCTACTTTGGGGCGAAAGTGATCCACCCTCGCACCATCGGGCCTTTAGTGCCACTCAATATTCCGTGTTTAATCAAAAATACCGCCAATCCGGAAGGAAAAGGTACATTAATTGATGGCAATGTGGCAAACGATAATCTCAAAGTAAAAGGGATTACCAACCTTGATAACGTGGCGATGTTCAACGTTTCAGGTTCAGGAATGCAAGGAATGGTGGGTATGGCCGCCCGAGTGTTCTCAACGATGTCGAAAGCCGGTATTTCGGTAATTTTAATTACCCAATCATCATCAGAATATAGCATCAGCTTCTGTGTGCCGGCAAAATCAGCAGAAAAAGCCTTAGCTGCATTAAATGTTGAATTTGCACAAGAGTTATCTGAAAACTTACTTGACCCGATTGATATTATTAAAGATTTATCTATTGTTTCGGTGGTTGGTGATGGTATGCGTACCGCTAAAGGGATTGCTGCCCGTTTCTTCTCTGCCCTTGCTCAAGCTAACATCAGCATTGTAGCAATTGCACAAGGTTCATCAGAGCGTTCCATTTCTGCTGTCGTGCCGTTAAATAAAGCGATTGAGGCAGTAAAAGCAACTCACAAATCGCTATTTAACAGCAAACGTGTAGTGGATATGTTTTTAGTCGGTGTAGGCGGTGTCGGGAGCGAACTCATCGAACAGGTCAAACAGCAAAAGGAGTTTTTGGCAAAGAAGGACATTGAGATCCGTGTATGTGCGTTAGCCAACTCGGATAAAATGTTACTCAACGAAAACGGCTTGAATTTAGACAACTGGAAAGAAGATTTAGAAAAAGCAATTCAGCCGTCAGACTTTGACGTATTGCTTTCTTTCATCAAATTCCACCACGTGGTAAACCCGGTGTTTGTAGATTGTACTTCGGCACAATCGGTGGCAAACCTGTACGCACGAGCCTTAAAAGAAGGCTTCCACGTTGTGACACCAAACAAAAAAGCTAATACTTCAGGTTATGATTACTACTTAGAAATGCGTGAAAATGCCCGTCAAAGCCAGCATAAATTCCTCTACGAAACTAATGTAGGGGCTGGTTTACCGGTAATTGAAAACTTACAAAACCTATTAGCTGCCGGTGATGAAGTGGAAAAATTTGAAGGGATTTTATCCGGTTCGCTCTCTTTCATTTTCGGCAAATTAGAAGAAGGTTTAACCCTTTCGCAAGCAACTTTAATCGCCAAAGAAAAAGGCTTTACCGAGCCTGATCCACGAGATGATTTATCCGGTGCAGATGTTGCTCGTAAACTCTTAATTCTTGCTCGTGAAACCGGCTTACCGCTTGAATTTGACGACATTGAAATTGAAGGTGTATTACCAAAAGGCTTCTCGGAAGGAATGAGCCGTGATGAATTTTTACAAGTGCTACCTTCATTAGATGCTGAATTCAGCAAACGTGTTGAGGCAGCTAAAGCGGAAGGCAAAGTATTGCGTTATGTAGGTTCGATCACCGGTGACAAGTGCCGTGTTGCCATTGAAGCCGTGGACGAAAACCATCCGCTTTACAAAGTAAAAGACGGCGAAAATGCTCTTGCCTTCCTCACTCGCTACTACAACCCGATCCCACTGTTATTGCGTGGCTATGGTGCAGGCAATAGCGTAACCGCTGCCGGTATTTTTGCCGATATTCTGCGTACCTTACAAGGGGGGGTAAACTAATGGTATTACGAATTTATGCCCCTGCCTCCAGTGCCAATATCAGCGTAGGTTTTGATTCACTCGGGGCGGCAATCTCCCCGATTGATGGCTCTCTACTAGGCGATGTAGTTCAAATTGAAGAATCCGAGCAAGTTTTTGAACTGGAAAGTGCCGGTTACTTTGTTCGTAAGCTACCAAAAGAGCCACAAAAAAACATCGTTTACCAAGCCTATGTGCTATTTAGCGAACGGCTAAAACTGCGTGGCGGTGTTGTGAAAAACTTACGCCTAACGCTGGAAAAAAATATGCCGATTGGCTCAGGGCTTGGCTCAAGTGCTTGTTCTATTGTTGCAGCATTGGTCGCACTCAATAAATTCCACGATGAACCCTTCTCCAAAATGGAATTACTGGAAATGATGGGCGAATTGGAAGGCAGAATTTCAGGTTCAATCCATTACGACAACGTTGCCCCTTGCTATTTAGGTGGCTTGCAATTAATGACACAATCGCTCGGTAATATTTGCCAACCGTTGCCATTCTTTGATGAGTGGTATTGGGTGCTTGCCTACCCGGGCGTGGAAGTATCAACTGCTGAAGCCCGTGCTATTTTGCCGAAAAGCTACACTCGACAAGATATGATTCAGCAAGCTCGCTACTTAGGCTCTTTCGTCCACGCTTGCCATACACACCAAGATATCTTGGCTGCTACAATGATGAAAGACCTAATTGCTGAGCCTTACCGTGAAGATTTACTGCCGAACTTTCCGACTGTTCGTCAAGGCTGTAAAGACTTAGGTGCGTTAGCGGTCGGTATTTCAGGTTCCGGTCCGACAATGTTTGCGATAGCCCCTGATCTCGAACACGCTCAACGTTTAGTGAGCTATTTAGAGAAAGAATATCTACAAAACAACGAAGGCTTTATTCATATCTGTAAAGTCGATAATCAAGGAGCAAGAGAGCTGAAATAGCCCTCTCGAACAACCATATCACTAAATAACTTAAAGGACTGACTCCAATACCACTTGGAGCAGCCCTTTTTAATTAATTTTTTGAAAAGTCTATTACTTATAAACAACCGAAGGCTATGCCTTACGCCAAATTGTACCGTTTGGCGTGTCTTCCAGTACGATATTCATCGCTTTGAGTTTATCTCGTACTTCATCTGCAACTGCCCAATTTTTGGAGGCTTTGGCTTCGTTGCGTTGTTTAATTAATGCTTCGATTTCTGCTGCTTCATCATCATTCGCATCACCTTTTAAAAACGCATCAGGATCTTGTTCCAATAAACCTAGCACGCCCGCTAGCTCTTTTAAGCGAACAGCTAAACTATTGGCTTTTGCCATATCTTCGGTTTTGAGCTTGTTCAACTCACGCGCAATTTCGAATAATACTGCTAATGCCCCCGGAGTGTTGAAATCATCGTCCATTGCGGTTTTAAAGGCTTCTACATAGTGTTCACCACCGATGGATTCGCCCGACACATCACAACCACGCAGAGCGGTATATAAACGCTCAAGAGCCGAACGGGCTAAATCAAGGTTATCAATACTGTAATCTAATAACGAACGATAATGGGCGGTTAAGAAGAAATAACGTAACGATTCAGCATCGTATAAGCCTAACATATGGCGAATGCTGAAGAAATTGCCCAACGATTTTGACATTTTTTCTTTATCAATGGTGAGCATTCCGGTGTGTAGCCAATAATTGACATAATCGCCACCGTGAGCACAGCAAGATTGTGCGATTTCGTTTTCGTGATGCGGGAACATTAAATCCGAGCCACCGCCGTGAATATCAAAATGTTCGCCCAATTCTTTGCTGTTCATTGCCGAACATTCAATATGCCAGCCTGGTCTGCCGTTTCCCCACGGGCTTTCCCAGCTTGGCTCACCGGCTTTCGACATTTTCCACAAAACAAAATCCATCGGGTTTTTCTTGATTGATTTAATTTCTACCCTTGCACCGGCTTGTAGTTGTTCTAAATTTTGGCGGGATAACGCACCATATTTTTGGAACGATTCCACATCAAACATCACATCGCCATCGGCTGCGACATAAGCGTGTCCGTTGTTAATCAGTTTTTCTACCATCGCAATAATTTCAGGAATATGCTTGGTGGCTCGTGGCTCAACGTCCGGACGAAGAATATTTAACGCATCAAAATCTTGGTGCATTTCAGCAATCATTCTATCGACTAATTCATCGCAAGTTTCGTTATTTTCTAAGGCACGTTTGATGATTTTATCGTCCACATCGGTAATGTTACGCACATAACGTAAATTGTATCCTGAATAACGTAAATAACGGGCAATCACATCGAAAGAGACAAAAGTGCGACCGTGCCCAAAATGACAAAGATCGTAAACCGTTACGCCACAGACGTACATTCCCACCTGATTTGGGTTAATCGGCTTAAATTCTTCTTTTTCACGTTTTAGGGTGTTATAAATTTTGAGCATAAAGTCCTCTTGTGTAACATTCAGTAACTAATGAGGCTAAGTATAGCGAATAAGCGGTCTGATTTTGAGATTTTTTTGCAATTTGGCCTAAACTTTTTAATAATAGCGAGCGAAATTTATTTTCCCCTCCATTTTTATTTATAAAGGAACATAGAATGATTACATTACACACTAATTTTGGTGACATCAAAATCGAATTAAACTTTGAAAAAGCCCCGATTACTGCGAAAAACTTTGAAGATTACGCTAAAGAAGGTTTTTATAACGGCACGATTTTCCACCGCGTGATTGACGGCTTTATGATTCAAGGTGGCGGAATGACGGCAGGTATGGCTGAAAAAGCAACTAAAGCTCCGATTCAAAATGAGGCTGGTAATGGTTTAAGCAATAAACGTGGCACAATCGCTATGGCTCGTACTTCTGATCCGCATTCTGCCTCATCACAATTTTTCATTAATGTGGCGGATAACACTTTCTTAGATTACCGCTCAAAAGAGATGTTCGGTAAAACCGTGGTGCAAGAGTGGGGCTATGCGGTATTTGGCGAAGTGGTAGAAGGTATGAACGTAGTCGATAAAATCAAAGGTGTGAAAACCGGCAATAAAGGCTTCCACCAAGATGTACCGGTTGAAGATGTGGTGATTGAGTCTGTAACCGTTGCCTAATTTCCCAAATTAGCCTACAAGCGGTTGGTTTTTCGCCATTTTTTGCATTTCTCAGCGTTGCAAAAAAGTGGCAAAAATCGACCGCTTGTTTATATGAATTGATATAGCCAAATAATCAGGGGCATTGTAAACACACAGAGCAAGGTGGTTACGCCATAAATTGCACTGGCTTTTTTAGCATCTTGCCCATAAGCCACCGCCATTTGGGTTGCGGTTGCAGCAGATGGGCTAATAGTCGCTAAGAACGTAATCATTACCACTGTTTTTCCATTCTCGATCCAGCTCGCAAAACCGCCGAGTTTAATCACCGCTAACAAAATCAGCGGAAT
The DNA here is from genome assembly GCA_900638155.1 of Mannheimia haemolytica. Lineage (NCBI taxonomy): Bacteria > Pseudomonadati > Pseudomonadota > Gammaproteobacteria > Pasteurellales > Pasteurellaceae > Mannheimia > Mannheimia haemolytica. The sequence goes on from LR134495.1 coordinate 2,143,146, forward strand.
AAAAATCAAGCGGAGAAAAGCCACCAAGTAAATGCGTTTATCGGTAATAATCTCTTTAAATGGAATTGCTGCAATTAACATCCCTGCCACAAGCATTGCTAAAGGCCCTAACATATGCCCTAAAGTTGAGAGCGTGTTTGCAAGCGTAGCGGGCAGTTTGATATGTAGCAAAAACAACATCATACCAATCACAATCGCAATAATGTTGATATTAAAGATCATCTTTCTAAACGGCACATTGCCTTTGCCACAAATCAGCAGCCGTAAGTGAGACCAAAACAACACATTTTGCACCACAATAAAAGCCGTTGAATAAATCACCCATTCATTGCCGAACAGGGAGGCAACAATCGGAATAATTAAGTTGCCGGAGTTGGAATAAATAGCGGTGGCTTGTTCTATGTTGTCTAATTTCAACGCTCTTTTGAGCAGCCAACCAAGCAGAATTAACAAGCCGTTTAATAAGACGGAGATTAAAAATGCCAGATACAAGCCGTTTAGTATTTCGGTGGTGTCATCTACTTGAAAAGCAGTAATCAGCATTGCCGGGCTGATAATGTAAAGTCCGATAACCGAAATCGGATAACTGTGTTCCGATTTGAGTAATTTGGTTTTAACGATGAGGTAGCCGAGCAGCACCATCAGGGTTAATTGTAGAATTTTATCGGCTAATAAAAGGGCTATTTCCATTATCGATTAAGAGCGAGTCTCTCTTCTCCTGCATAAATGGTCGCTTTGCCTTTGCGGGCAAAAGCAAGTAAGGTAAATTGATTTTCACGAGCCATATTCACTGCCATTTCAGTGGTCGCTGAGATGGCACACAGCATTTCAATGCCGATGGCTAAGCATTTCTGCACCATTTCAAAGCTAGCACGACTAGTTACAAACACAAATCCAATCGGAAAATCAGCTTTGGCATACCAACCGATTAATTTATCCAACGCTACGTGTCTGCCTACATCTTCACGAATAGCAAGCAGTTTTCCATCCGGGGTAAAAAATGCAGCGGCGTGGCTTGCACCGGTTTCTTTCGATAAGAATTGAGCATTTTCTAGCTGTAATAAACAATCCTCTAAAATCAGTGGATTGACGTTCTGTAAGCGGTTATTTTTCTTAACAATTTTGCAACTTTGATTAACCTGCTCTAATTGCTCTACACCGCAAATACCGCAACCTGTTCTACCTGCCATTGAGCGGCGTTTATCTTTTAATGCAACAAATTGGCGGCTCGATATTTCAAGCTGAATTTCTACTCCATTTTCTTGTTCAATTACATCTAAACCATATAATTCCGATGGGGCATTTAAAATCCCTTCCGCCAATGAGAATCCTAAAGCGAAGTCCTCCAAATCAGCCGGTGTTGCCATCATTACAGTATGAGAAATACCGTTATATACCAAAGCAACCGGCACTTCTGAAATTAAATTCTCTTCATCATCTTTTTGTTTAATACTATTAGTTGATAATGATAATTTTTTGGCATTTATTTTTGTGATCTTATTCACAATATTTATCTCTCACTTGACTAAAAAGTAGTTTATTTTGTTAAAAAGTTGTATCATTAAATTATTTAAATTTGGTTTACATCAAATTAATTTAAGATTTCATCTATTTACCAAAAAAAGAGTATGTTCATTTCCTTTTATTAGGAGGAAAATGATACACCTCTTAGATCAATTTATTAAATTAATTTTGATCAAATTTTGTTTTATTTCTCACATTAATGTGATTTGGAGTGATTATGCAGATCTCAAGACGTAAGTTCTTCAAGGTCTGTGCAGGTGGAATGGCTGGGACTTCTGCTGCAATGTTAGGTTTTGCACCGGCAACAGCATTAGCTGCACCTCGTGAGTATAAACTCTTGCGTGCAAGAGAAACTCGTCAAACCTGTACTTACTGTGCCGTTGGCTGCGGAATGCTGATGTATTCCTTAGGCGACAACTCAATGAACAGCAAAGGAAAATTAATTCACATCGAGGGGGACCCTGATCATCCGGTCAGCCGTGGGGCGTTATGTCCGAAAGGCGCAGGGGCATTGGATTATGTAAACAGTGACCGCCGTGTGCATTATCCGGAAGTACGTGAAGCCGGTTCAAGCGAGTGGAAACGTATTTCGTGGCACGAGGCAATTGAACGTATTGCCCGCCATATGAAAAATGACCGTGATGAGAACTTCGTCACCCACAATGAAGCAGGGCTGGAAGTAAACCGTTGGATGACGGCAGGTTTCTTAGCAGGTTCAGCGTGTAGTAACGAAACCGGTATCGTCACCCAGAAGTTTATCCGCTCTCTCGGTATGATTTTTACCGACAACCAAGCGAGTATCTGACACGGACCAACGGTAGCAAGTCTTGCTCCATCATTTGGTCGCGGTGCGATGACCAACCACTGGGTTGATATTAAAAACTCTGATTTAGTGATCGTTATGGGCGGTAACGCAGCCGAAGCTCACCCTGTGGGTTTCCGCTGGGCAGTTGAAGCGAAAAAACAGAACGGTGCGAAGTTAATGGTGGTCGATCCACGCTTTAATCGTAGTGCTGCGGTGGCTGATATTTATATGCCATTGCGTCCGGGTACGGACATTGCGTTCTTGTTGGGTGCGGTAAACTACCTGCTTAAAAACGACAAAATTCAACACGAGTATGTGAAGCATTACACCAATGCCACATTCTTGATCAACGAAGGTTTCAAATTCGAAGACGGGCTTTTCACCGGCTACGATGAAGCCACTCGTACCTATAAAGACAAATCCACTTGGGCTTATCAGTTAGATGAACAGGGTCAGCCAAAACGGGATATGACCATGCAAGATCCACGTTGTGTGATCAATATGCTCAAAGACCACGTTTCCCGCTATACGCCTGAAATGGTAGAACGCATTACCGGTACGCCCCAAAAAGATTTCCTGATTTTCTGTGAAGAGATTGCGAAAACCTCAGCGCCGGATAAAGCCGCCACCTTCCTCTATGCCTTAGGTTGGACACAACACACCGTGGGCGCACAAAATATTCGCTCAATGGCGATCATTCAGTTGCTGTGCGGTAACATTGGTGTCTCCGGCGGTGGGGTAAACGCACTGCGTGGTCACTCTAACGTACAAGGGATTACCGACTTAGGCTTGTTCCCACATATGTTGCCGGGCTATATCCGCCTGCCAACCGAAGCGGACGCAACCTTAGAAAGCTACTTAAATGCGATTGCACCGAAAACCTTAGTGGTAGGACAAGTGAACTACGGGCAAAACAACCCGAAATTCGCTGTGAGTATGCTCAAAACCTTCTATGGCGATAAGGCAACCAAAGAGAACGAGTTCGGCTATCACTATTTACCGAAATACCCGAAAGGCGGTACGGATCACTTTCGCTTTATCGAGCAGATGTACCAAGGCAAAGTGAACGGCTATTTCTGCCAAGGTATGAACCCGATTGCCTCTTACCCTAACTCGCAGAAGTTAATTAAAGCGTTGAGCAATTTGAAATATTTAGTCATTTTTGACCCGCTTATTACCGATACTTCTGAGTTCTGGAAAAATCACGGTGAGTTCAACAATGTGAACCCATCTGAAATTCAAACCGAAGTATTCCGCTTGCCGACCACTTGCTTTGCGGAAGAAGATGGTTCAATTGCGAACTCCGGTCGCTGGTTACAATGGCACTGGAAAGCAGCAGATGCGCCACACGAAGCAAAACCGGACGTGGATATTCTGTCTGAAATCCGTGCCGAACTAATCCACCTTTATCATAAAGAAGGCGGAAAAGCACCGCTTGAACCGTTAGAAGCGATGACGTGGAACTATATGAACCCGTTAGAACCGAAACCGGAAGAGATCGCCAAAGAAAACAACGGTTATGCGTTGGAAGATCTCAAAGATGCGGACGGCAACATTATCGTGAAAAAAGGCGAACTATTATCCAGCTTTGCACAAATGCGTGATGACGGCACAACCTCTGGTGGTTGTTGGATCTACTGCGGTCAATGGACTCCGAAAGGTAACCAAATGGCGAACCGTGATAACTCCGACCCATCAGGCTTAGGTAACACCTTAGGCTGGGCATTCTCTTGGCCGGTAAACCGCCGTATTCTATACAACCGTGCATCGGCAGATTTAAGCGGTAAACCATGGAACCCGAAACGCCAATTAGTTAAATGGAACGGTAAAAACTGGAACTATGTGGACGTTGCTGACTATGGTACAGCACCACCAAATAGCCCTGTGACACCATTTATTATGCAACCGGAAGGGGTATCTGGCTTGTTCGTGCGTGAACGTATGCAAGACGGCCCATTCCCTGAGCATTATGAACCGTTTGAAACCCCAATCGGCACTAACCCGTTGCACCCGAATGTGATCAGCAGTCCGGTGGCACGCATTCTGCCGAGCGATAAAGCGGATTTAGGCACTAGCGATGAGTTCCCTTATGTCGGTACAACTTACCGCTTAACCGAACACTTCCACTACTGGACGAAAAATGCCCTGATTAACGTCATTGCTCAACCGGAGCAGTTCGTGGAAATCGGCGAGAAACTTGCCGAAGAGAAAGGCATTAAAAATGGTGACAAAGTGCGTGTTTGGTCTAAACGTGGTGAAATTAAAGCCGTTGCCGTGGTGACTAAACGTATCCGTTCATTGGTCTCTGACGGCAAACCAATCCACACTATCGGTGTGCCGATCCACTGGGGCTTTGCGGCTACAACCGGTGCGAAAAAAGGCTATTTTGCCAATAACTTAACCGTGCGAACAGGTGAACCAAACTCAAATACACCTGAATCGAAATGTATGTTATTAAACATTGAGAAAATTGTGGGGGCTTAACCGATGAGTACAGTTCAAACTCAAGACATTATTAAAATCTCCGCAACCTCGGCGCTGACACCGGCGCCGCAGGCTCGTTCGCACCAAGTGGAAGTAGCGAAACTGATCGATGTCACCACTTGTATCGGCTGTAAAGCCTGCCAAGTGGGCTGTTCAGAATGGAATGACATTCGCTCCGATGTAGATGCAAACTGTGTCGGCGTGTACGACAACCCTGCGGATCTGAATGCGAAAGCGTGGACAGTAATGCGCTTTAACGAAGTAGAAGAAAACGACCGTTTAGAATGGTTGATCCGTAAAGACGGCTGTATGCACTGTGCCGAGCCGGGTTGCTTGAAATCTTGCCCATCACCGGGTGCGATTATCCAATACGCCAACGGTATTGTTGATTTCCAATCCGACAAATGTATCGGTTGTGGCTACTGTATCGCAGGTTGTCCGTTCAACATTCCTCGTATGAATCCGGACGATAACCGTGTTTACAAATGCACCCTGTGTGTGGATCGTGTCAATGTTGGTCAAGAACCGGCTTGCGTGAAAACCTGCCCGACCGGTGCAATCCGCTTCGGTAGCAAAGAAGAGATGAAGTTCTATGCAGAACAACGCATTGCTGATCTGAAATCTCGTGGCTATGAAAATGCTGGCTTGTACGACCCTGAAGGCGTTGGCGGTACGCACGTAATGTATGTATTACATCATGCCGACAAACCGGAGCTTTATTCAGGCTTACCGAAAGATCCGAAGATTGATACCACAGTAACCTTATGGAAAGACGTTTTAAAACCTGTGGCGGCAGTAGCGTTGGGTGGTTTAGCTTTAGCAGAAGTTGCACACTATATTACCGTTGGGCCAAACGTTGAGGAAGATCTTGAAGAACACCACCATAGCGAAAATGCAGAAGGAGGCAAACATGAGTAAGAAATTTGAAATCACGAACGATACCAAAATCGTTCGTCATAAGCCCTTAGCTCGTGTTAGCCACTGGTTCTTAGTAATCTCGTTTTTTATGACGATGTTTACCGGTGTGGCATTCTTCTTCCCTGACTTTGCTTGGCTTACCGAGATTTTAGGTACTCCACAGATTGCCCGTGCAGTCCACCCATTTACCGGGATTATAATGTTTATTGCATTTATTATTATGGCGTTAATATATTGGCACCATAATATCCCTGAGAAAAATGATATTCGTTGGGCAAAAGGCATTGTTGAAGTACTAAAAGGTAATGAGCATGAAGTTTCCGATAATGGAAAATACAATTTGGGTCAAAAATTACTCTTTTGGACTCTTATTCTTGCGATGTTCACTCTTTTAGCCACAGGGATTATTATGTGGAGACAATTTTTCTCTCACTACTTCTCGATTCCTATGCTAAGAATTGCAATTTTACTTCATTCAGCAAGTGCATTTATGCTATTTACCGGAATTTTAGTACATATGTATATGGCATTCTGGGTAAAAGGCTCAATCAGAGGTATGGTTGAGGGTTGGGTTACCGTTCGCTGGGCAAAAAAACACCACCCAAGATGGTACCGTGAAGAAGTGCTACCTGAATTAGAAAGACAAGTAGCTGAGCAAAATAATAAATAACCTCAAGTGCGGTATTATTACCGCACTTTTATTTTATTGGTTTAAAAAGAATATTATGAGTATCAAAATACTACCTCAAGATGATATCAAACAAGCAGCTAGTTCATTTCAACAACCCGAGCTCTTATTTGCTAATCCCAAAAATCTGTATTTACGCCGCGCTAAGCGGCTACGTGAATTAGCCAAGCAAAACCCATTCGGTGAATATATGGAGTTTTCTGCTAACCTCGTGGACATTCAATTAGCATTACTTGAAAGCCAGCCAATTGCAGATTATTCTCAAAAAATAACCGCTTGTGTAGAGCGCACGCAAGGAGAAACACCGCTAAATGCACAGAATTTTCAGCGTACTGATGAATGGCGGACACTACTCTTAGCTATTATTGAGAAATTCAAGCCTTATGCAAATAATACTGTTCTTGCAACAATTGAAGTATTGGAAAAGGCAGCTAAGTCAGAGCTAGACACACTTGCTGATAATTTGCTAAATGAACGATACGAACTTGTGGGCGCAGATAAAGCTGTCTTTATTTGGGCTGCTCTCTCACTTTACTGGGTACAATTAGCTCAACAATTACCACGTAATTCTCGTGCAGAAATAGGCCATAAACATTTATGTCCGGTATGTAACTCAGCACCTGTAAGCAGTGTGATTCATTTCGGTGAAGCTCAAGGGTTACGTTATCTACACTGTTCTTTATGTGAAAGTGAATGGCATGTAGTACGTACAAAGTGTACAAACTGTGATGAAACCGGCAAACTGGATTATTGGAGCTTAGATACAGTAGAAGCAGCAGTTAAAGCTGAAAGTTGTGGCGACTGCCATTCCTACTTAAAAGTACTCTATCAAGATAAAGACGTGAATGTGGAACCTGTTGCTGATGATTTAGCAACTCTATTCTTAGATTCCGAGATGGAACAAAAAGGTCTTTCAAGAAGTGGGATAAATCCATTTTTATTTCAAGTAGAGTAACTCATTTACAACAAAAACGGAGCATGACGCTCCGTTTTTTATTACATTTAACTCATACACTATACTTTTTTAATCAGCTATTTTTTTAACTTCACAGCGGTTAGCAATAATCTCCCGATCTGACATAAATGCGTATCGGCATTGAGATTTAAAATATTGAATCACAGAATCATCAAGAGGTCGTTGTGCTCCAACACGTAATTCCTCCATAGAAAAATTACTAACCTCTTCATCTTTCTCTTTATTTTTCAATACCTTACGTTCAGATATTCTAAACTTAGGCTTGTCTTGCTGTTTTTTTACTCCGTTTAATTTTTCTTTATTATTAGGAATAGGATTACTTGCATAACTAATACTATTCATCGTAAGAAAAAGAGAAATAACAAAAAAGCTAAAAGCGTTTTTCATAGCAAACCCATAAATAAAATGTAGCATAATCATAAAATTACGTAACATTCTATTACATTTAGCGCATGGTTACAAATTCTTCAGATCCTGTCGGGTGAATAGCCACTGTGTTGTCAAAATCAGCTTTCGTCGCGCCCATTTTAATTGCAACAGCAAAACCTTGAATCATTTCATCAACACCAAAACCAATACCATGTAACCCAACCACTTTTTCCTCTTCCCCAACACAAACTAATTTCATTCGGCAAGGTTGACGATGTTGTGTAACCGCAGTATACATTGCAGTAAATGAAGATTTATACACTTTCACATTTTCTGCCCCATATTGCTCAATCGCTTTTGGCTCACTTAAACCAACAGTACCTATTGGTGGGTGGCTAAAAACGACTGTCGGTACTAAGCTATAATCCAAATGTTCATTTGGTTTATTATTGAACAACCGTTCCGATAGTCTGCGACCAGCTGCAACTGCAACAGGAGTTAATTCAATACCACCTTCAATAATATCACCAACAGCATAGATATTTGGCACATTAGTATTTTGGAATTTATCCACTTTGATAAAACCACGCTCGTTGGTTTCAACACCAGCAGCCTCTAAATTAATCTTATCTGTCGCTGGCTCACGACCAATAGCCCACACCAAGCTTTCAACAGAGGTTTCACGACCATCTTGCAATTTTAATGTCAATGAACCATCTGCATTTTTAACTACTTCTTGAGGAGTCGCTTGTGTATGTAATTCGATCCCATCTTGAGCTAATACTTCAAGCAATGTATCCACTATTAATGGGTCTTGATTACGCATTGGAGCATGTTGACGAACAAAAAGATGGGTATTTACTCCTAAGCTATTAAATACTCCAGCTAATTCAACTGCAATATACCCTGCCCCCACAATTGCTACGGACTTCGGTAAAGCATCTAGTGCAAATACACCATCAGAAGTAATACCGTATTCAGCCCCTTTCACATTAGGTACACTTGGACGACCGCCTGTCGCAATCAAAATATGTTCAGCCGTGACTTCCTCGCTTGAACCATCAGCGTAGCTCACTATCAGCGTTTTTGCATCTTTAAAACGAGCAAAACCATGTAAAACATCAACATTATTTTTTGCCAGCACATTACCATATGAAGTGTGAATGCGCCCAATATAGGCCTGGCGACTCTCAACTAATTTGGCATAATCAAAATTATTTACCGTAATATCAAAACCATAATCGGGGGCGTAATGGTTAATCGCTTCTGCAACTTGTGCTCCATAGAACATCACTTTTTTGGGTACACATCCCACATTCACACAAGTGCCACCTAAATGTTTTGCTTCAATAATGGCACATTTTTGCCCATAGCTTGCTGCTCGATTAATTGAAGCAATACCACCACTACCACCGCCGATAGCAATATAATCATAATGTTTAGCCATAAGCTATTCCTCGATCTATAAAAATAAAAGCAACTTATTCGTAAGCGCTTTATCAGATTAAATTTGCATAGAAGACTAATGTTTCATATGCCCTGAATTCAACATTTTATCAATATACGCCATCGCTAATGCTGAAACAATAAAGGCTAAGTGAATAACTACTTGCCACATCATTTGCTTTTCATCAAGATTTGAAGCATTGATAAATGTTTGTAATAAATGAATAGAAGAAATACTGATAATTGCCATTGAAAGTTTTACTTTCAAAATAGTCGCATTAACGTGATCTAACCATTCTGGCTGATCAGGGTGATCATCTACTTTTAATCTAGAGACAAAAGTTTCATATCCTCCAACAATAACCATAACCAAAAGATTTGCAATCATCACCACATCTATTAAATTTAATACCGCTAACATAACAGTATTTGAATCCATTTCATTTAAATTGATAACTAGATGATACAATGATTTAATAAACTTATACGCATATATCCCCTGTACAACAATCAACCCTAAATAAATAGGTAATTGTAACCAACGACTTGCGAAAATAATTTTACCTAAAATATTTGCCCTAGTATTTAATTCCGAATGCATATATCTCCTATAAATAGCAATACAAAAATAAATTACAACGCTCAAATTTTAACAATTTTTTGCCAAAAAATTAAGATATTTAACCACTTGCACCTTATATTTTAAAACCTTGTCCATCGTTCCAAGAAACCGTATATTCTAGAGGTAAACGGCAACTTGGTAACGCTGGGTTTACTGCTTTACCGATAGCTAGTAGCATAACAGGCAAATAACGTTCTGCATCTATATTCAATAATTTTAATACAGCAGGGCGATCAAACACGCCTATCGCATGAGTATCATAGCCTTTATCTTTGGCAATTAGCATTAATTGCATTGCCACCAAACTAGTATCAATTAATACCTGATCTCTAATTTCTGCTTGAGTTGCTTGGTTATGAAGGTTTAGTAAAAAATCAAATTTACGTTCACGAAACTCTGCATGCAAACACCCAGTTTCTACCGATTGATCAACAATTGTTCCTAATAATTTTTCATATTGCAAATCTGCCAATATCGCCATAATAACAGATGCTGTTTCACAAGGTGGGCCATTAAAGGCAACATTTTTTGATAATGCTGCTTTAAGAATTTCATCATCAATAATGACAAAACGCCAAGGTTGCAGATTTGCTTTTGAGGGAGCAAGCTGGGATAAAGCGACCATTTCTTCTAATTCAGTTCTACTAATCTTAATTGTTGAATCAAAAGCTTTGATAGTTTTACGCTGTTCAATCGTATGTTTCAATTCCATCTCTTTTCTCCTATCTTTCCAACGATTGAGATAGTCTATAATTTAAAGATTAGGAATGTAATAATTGAAAAGAGTTATTCTGCATATTTATTGAAATAGGTCAAAATTATCAAATAATCATATTAGAGCAGGAATAAAGATTTAGCTTGCCCAAGCATGCACACTAAGGTGCTTTCCAAAATGACTTTCAATTAAGCGTTTTGTAATTTGATGTTGCGGATTCAGTAAAACCTCTTTCGTCAAGCCATACTCTACTACTTCGCCACTTTGCATCACCATGATTTTATCGGCAATATGTTTAATCAGACCTAAATTTTGCCCCACATAAATATAAGCAATCCCTTGTCGCTGCTGGACACTTAACATTAAATTAATTAATTGTGTTTTGACTGAAAAATCCAGTGAATTAATCGTATCGTCCGCAATAATAATTTCCGGTTCTAAAATTAAAGCACGAGCAAACGCAATACGCTGCTTTTGTCCACTGGAAGCCTCTGAAATAGGAATGAGCGCTTGCTCAGGATACATTCCTACCAATTTTAGCGTATTAAAAATACGCTCATTTCTTTCCTCTTCATTTAAATCTGTCGCCAAGCGGAGCGGAGCATCTAAAATTTGTCCTATATTATAATTAGGATCAAAGGCATCGTTAGGGTCCTGAAACATCATACGAATATGCTTAGCCCGGTATTTATAATCGCCAAATGAAAGCGGTGTTCCTCTAAAAATCAGTTCCCCAGATGTTGGCTCAACCATACCAGCAACCATTTTAGCCAAGGTAGATTTCCCAGCTCCGTTTTCACCAATAATCGCTAAAGTTTCCTTGCGATTTAGGGTAAAAGAAACTTCTTTTACCGCATAAAAATCTTGTTTATGAAACAGGCTACTACGTTCAACAAAACGCTTATTCAGATGATTAACTTCAAGTAATGCCATAATAAATTGGTGCTTGGAAATAAAGTGATAGTTTACCGCAAAAAATAAATAAAAAAAGACCGCTTATACAAGCGGTCTGATTTATGGAATTTTTTGCAAATTATAAAACGTTCACACAGTTTAAGTCTTCGAAAGATTGCTCTAAGCGTTTAGACATAGACTCTTCCATTTTACGTAACCAAACACGTGGATCGTAGTATTTTTTGTTTGGTGCATCAGGACCTGTCGGGTTACCTAATTGACCTTGTAAATATGCTTCGTTTGCTTTGTAGAATTGAAGAATACCGTCCCACGCAGCCCATTGGGTGTCAGTGTCAATGTTCATTTTGATTGCACCGTAGCTGATTGCTTCACGAATCTCTTCACGTGAAGAACCAGAACCGCCGTGGAAAACGAAGTCTAATGATTTTGCCGGTAAACCACGCTCTTTAGATACATACTCTTGTGAAGCACCTAAGATTGATGGTTTTAATTTTACATTACCCGGCTTGTAAACACCGTGTACGTTACCAAATGCCGCCGCAATCGTGAAACGTGGGCTGATTGGGCTTAATTGGTCGTAAACATATAAAACTTCAGAAGGTTGAGTGTAAAGTTTAGATTCATCTACATCAGAATTATCTACGCCATCTTCTTCACCACCGGTTACGCCGATTTCGATTTCAAGGGTCATACCGATTTTGTCCATACGGGCTAAATATTCACGGCAGATTTCCATATTTTCTTCGATTGGCTCTTCAGATAAATCGATCATATGTGAAGAGAATAATGGGCGACCGGTTTCTGCGAAATGTTTTTCGCCTGCTTCAAGTAAGCCATCGATCCAAGGTAATAAGTTTTTCGCAGCGTGGTCGGTGTGAAGAATCACAGGCACACCATATTCTTCTGCTAATTGATGAACGTGTTTTGCACCCGCAATCGCCCCTAATACATCTGCACGAGCGCCTGAAGCCGGCTTAATGCCTTTACCCGCATAGAACTGCGCACCACCATTTGAGAATTGCACGATTACCGGTGATTTTACACGAGCGGCTGTTTCTAATACGGCATTAACTGAATCTGAACCCACGCAGTTTACTGCCGGAATAGCGAAGTTGTGTTCTTTAGCATAAGCGAAAACTTTTTGTACGTCGTCGCCTGTTACTACACCCGGTTTTACGATGTTTAATAATGACATTTTTTGCTTCCTTTGTATGAAATGTGCAAAAGCACTTTGTTAAAATATACGGCCAAATCTTGCAAAATTTTCACAAAATTTGACCGTTTGTAACTGTTAGCCGTTAGCTCGTTTTTCTAAGATTTCCACTGCCGGTAATACTTTACCTTCCACGAATTCTAAGAACGCACCGCCACCGGTTGAAATGTAAGAAATTTTGTCTTTGATACCGAATAAATCAATCGCAGCTAAGGTATCGCCACCACCGGCAATTGAGAATGCACCGTTTGCCGTTGCTTCTGCAATCGCATTTGAAATCACTTCAGTTCCTTTACGGAAGTTAGGGAACTCAAACACACCGACCGGACCATTCCAAAGGATGGTTTTTGAATTACGGATAATTTCAGCTAATTGCTCTGCCGATTTTTCACCAATATCGAAAATTGATTCATCAGCTTGTACTTCACTTACCGCTTTTTCCGTTGCCGGTGCAGTTTCAGAGAACTCAGTACCTACACGCACATCAACCGGAACAGGAATATTGGTTACTTGTGCTAAACGTTTTGCTTCAGGGATTAAATCTTCTTCGTATAATGATTTGCCCACAGCGTGACCTTCTGCGGCAATAAAGGTATTGGCAATACCACCGCCCACGATTAATTGGTCGGCAATTTTAGAAAGCGAATCAAGCACCGTTAATTTAGTGGATACTTTTGAACCACCTACAATGGCTAACATTGGGCGTTGTGGCTCTTTTAATGCTTTGCCTAATGCGTCTAATTCAGCGGCTAATAACGGACCTGCACACGCAACAGGGGCATATTCTGCCACACCGTAAGTTGAGCCTTCCGCACGGTGAGCCGTACCGAATGCGTCCATTACAAACACATCACAAAGTGCTGCATATTTTTTCGCTAATTCAGGATCGTTTTTCTTCTCACCTTTGTTAATACGCACGTTTTCAAGCACCACGATTTCATTCTCGTTTACTTCAACGCCGTCTAAGTAATCACGTACCAAGCGTACCGGAACACCTAGATCTGATGCATTTAAGTAATCAACCACAGGTTGTAAAGAGTTTTCCTCTTCAAATACGCCTTCTGTCGGACGACCTAAATGCGAAGTCACCATTACCTTAGCCCCTTTTTGTAAAGCTAATTTTAAGGTTGGAATGGTCGCAACGATACGGGCATCTGATGTTACTTTGCCATCTTTTACCGGTACGTTAAGGTCAGCACGAATAAATAAACGTTTACCCGCTAAATCAAGGTCAGTCATTTTAATAACAGACATAGTTTGTTCCTCTTTAGATTAAAATTTAAAAGTGATAACGGTCGGATTATATCAGTTTCTAATCATTTTGGGCTAACCTAGATCAAATAAATGATTAATTTTTTATCATTTTAGAATGCTATTATCCTGACTGTTCTTATTTACCCCCAATACGCTTGGTTAATTAAGCAAAAATTGCAAATTCCCGGCAAAATTTAACCGCTTGTCACTAAAAATAAAGCTGTTTGAAAATCCATTCAAACAGCTTATAGAATTTAGAGTGAATTGAAGAAAATCACCAAGATAATCACCGGAATCACAAAGCGAACATAGTTAAACCAAATAGTGGTAAACATTTTACCCGCACCTAATTCCTCCTTAGCCTCTTCTTTTAGAACAAAGCCAACGAAAATCGCGCTACCTAAGGCGGTTAAAATAAACAGAATATTGCCACTAATATAATCGAAAGCATCAAAAATACTCTTGCCCATAACCTGCACCTCTTGCAATATATTGTCACTTAATGCTGATGGAATATTTCCCAACAGAAAAATGGTAGCCAAAGTAATAAAAATAGCTTTCTGACGACTGATCTTTGCCTTCTCTTGCAATGCAGTGATAATAACTTCATAAATAGTTAACGAGGTTGTTAATGCCGCTACCACTAATAAACTGAAGAAAATAATTGCAAAAATCGTGCCACCCCACATATTCGAGAACACAATCGGCAAACTTTGGAATACTAAAGTCGGACCTGAATTTGGAGCAACGCCAAAGCTAAATAATGACGGAAAAATCATAAAACCGGCAAGTACCGCAATTAAGGTGTTCATCACCCCAGTAATTGTTGCTGTTTTTACTAAATTCTCGCTCTTATCAAGGTAGCTTGAAAGGGTTATCAACACACCAAAACCAAGGCTTAATGCAAAAAATACTTGACCCAGCACAAACACAAACAATTTTGGTGTGATTTTTGAAAAATCGGGCATCAGATAAAAGGCAATGCCTTCAGCAGCCCCCGGTAAGGTAATATTTCGAACCACCATCACAATCAGGAAAATAAACAGGATTGGCATCAAATATTTCACTGAACGCTCAATACCGTCCACAATGCCTTTTACCAAAATAAAATAATTCACCAATACAAAAAGTGCCGTATAAGCAATAATTGTCATTGGGCTATTAAAAATACTTTGTTGGAAGAATTGTTGGGTCGTGCCAACGGTAACAGGTTGAGATAGATCTAGTGTCCCCGTGAGTAAGCTACCGATATAATTTAATACCCAACCACCAAGTACCATATAGTAGGCAAGAATACCAAATGCTCCAAGCAAGCCCATATAGCCAAGAATTTTCCAACCTGAGGCAATTTTTTTACCATTAGCAAAACCGGCAAAAGCATCAATAGCATTCACTCTCATTCGGCGACCAATTACATTCTCCACTAATATCATAGGGATACCAATTACGATCATCGCAATACAAAATAAAAACACATAAGCACCGCCTCCGTGTTCCCCCACAAGATAAGGGAAACGCCAAGTTGCACCAAAACCGACTGTTGCACCAGCAACGGTCATAATATACGCCAATCGGTTAGACCAAGATTGGCGTTCTTGTTGTTGATTTGCCATTTAATACTCCATCGGCTAACAATACCGCTTCAACCAACAAGCGGTCAGATTTTTAGAAAATATTACAAATTAAATGAAGAGTGCGAATAACTCGCCAACTTTAACCCTTGAGCCCACCTTCTGCCCTATTGAACGCTGTACCTGAATTTGGGTAATATCGGCAGATTGATAAATCCTACGGGTAAAATCAGTATCGTGATTTGAAATTAATACGGGAACGCCTAATCCTTTCATTTCTAAAGCCAGTGTTGCCAAACGCCCTTGTTGCTCTAGGCTAAAACCACCGCCAGCATATTGCGTAAAATTCGTTTCTTGTGCTAAAGGAGCGTAAGGTGGGTCGCAGTAAATCACATAATCCGTTAATTGATTTTTTGCCAACTCAAAGACCTGTTCAAAATCCGCACACACAAAAGTTGCCTTTTGTGCTTTTTCAGCAAAAAAACGTAGTTCTTTTTCTGGAAAATAATGGGTTTTATAACGCCCAAAGGGAACATTGTACCCTTTTTTCTGGTTATAACGGCAAAGTCCGTTATAGCCAAATCGATTTAAATACAAAAAAATCACCGAGCGACGAAAAATATCTTTTGAGCGATTAAACTCCGCACGGCGTGCTTTATAAAAGGCTTCTGTATTCGCTTGTGGGTGAAGAAACAGAGACTTTGTTTGCGCAATATATTGCTCAACATCCGCTTTCACTACGTTGAAAAGATTAATCAAGTCAGGATTAATATCAGCAAGAATATAACGTTCAAAATCTGTATTCAGAAAGACCGAACCTGCACCAACAAAAGGCTCGACTAAACAAGCCTTTTTTGGCAAATGGGTTTGAATATCTGGAATTAAGCGATATTTACCGCCGGCCCATTTTAAAAAGGCTCGATGCTTAGGGTGATTCATTTCATTTTAAACATTAACGTTGGGTAAAACGCTCAATAGAGGCTAATACTTGAGATTCTGTGGCTTGCGATGAAACATAAGCTTCACCAAGTGATTTCAATAAAATTAGGCGTAATTGACCTGCCAGTACTTTTTTATCTCGCCACATATAAGGTAGATATTCTAAAGGCTCCATTCCATCAGGTGAAATTGTTGGCAAATTTGCTCGGGCCAATAATTTTTCCAAACGAGCAACCTCTTGAGGGCTTAAATCCCCCAGAATACGAGATAATTCCGCAGCCTCTAGCATACCAACCGAAACAGCCTCTCCGTGTAACCATACACCATAGCCCATACGTGCTTCAATGGCGTGTCCAAAGGTATGTCCTAAGTTTAGTAATGCACGATCCCCTTTTTCCGTTTCATCTCGACCAACCACGTCAGCTTTTAGCTGGCAACAACGCTGAATACAATATTCCAGCTCATCTTGCTTGAGACTGACCAAATCATCAATATGCTTTTCAAGCCATTCAAAAAAAGTAACATCAAAGATTGCACCGTATTTGATGACTTCCGCCAAACCAGCACTGACTTCTCTTTTGGATAAGGTATGGAGCGTATTGGTATCAACAATCACAGAAACAGGCTGATAAAAAGCCCCAATCATATTTTTACCGAGTGGGTGGTTTACTGCCGTTTTCCCGCCTACTGAAGAATCAACTTGAGCCAGTAAAGTGGTCGGAATTTGTATAAAACGAATACCACGTTGGTAAGAGGCAGCTGCATAGCCTGCAACATCACCGATTACACCACCGCCTAAAGCAATTAAAGTGGTATCGCGATTATGATTTTTTTCTAATAATGCGGTAAAAATCAAATTTAATGATTCTAGCGTTTTATATTCTTCACCGTCGGGAATCAATACCGAATCAACGTGGCAACCCAGCTCCTTTAACGCATTTGTTACCACACTAAGATAATGTGTCGCCACCGTTGGATTTGAGACAATCATCACCTTATCTCCAGATTTTAATGGGCTATAACTAGCAGGCTGATTTAATAACCCTGCACCAATTATAATCGGGTAACGACGCTCTTTTAATTCCACATTGACTTGTAACATATCTTAGCTCCTTTCTTACCTGGCTACTGTAAATTATCAATCATATCAATAATTTGATTTGCCACTACTTTAGCGCTCTGCTCGTCCGTATGAATAGTAATATCTGCAATTTCTTCATACAATGGGTTACGGATTTTCGCTAACTCTTCCAACGTTTTACGGGGGTCTTCTGTTTGCAATAAAGGGCGTTTTTTATCTCGCTGAGTACGTTCAAACTGTTTATCCACTGTTGTTTCTAAATAAATAACGATACCACGAGCCGATAACACATTACGGTTATCTTTAGATAAAATCGAACCACCGCCAGTTGAAAGCACGATACCATAATTTTGCGTCAGTTCATTTAGAATACGTTCTTCACGCTTACGGAAACCCTCTTCACCTTCAACATCGAAGATCCAATCAATATCCGCACCTGCTCGTTCTTCGATCACACTGTCGGAATCCATAAATTCCATACCTAATGTTTGAGCAAGCTGACGACCAATCGTACTTTTACCTGCTCCCATCGGCCCAATCAAAAAAATATTACGTTTTTCAGCCATTATTTCTTCTTCATTTTAAAATTTACTAAACATTTGATCTGTGAAATTAAAAGAAAAAATGACCGCTTGTTCTACAAGCGGTCTGATTTCTTTAAAAAATTGCAATAAAACTCATTTATTGACTAAGGAATATACAAATATAACTCACAAATCGCCCAAAATAAAATTGGCACTTATTATCGCAAGAAATCCCCCTATTTTTCAACTTTTAAGAGCATTATCCTTGTAATAAATTATTAGAATAATTCACCGCTTTTTAGCACCCCTGGTGGAGGTAATCCTAAACGTAACGGCGCAGATTCTGTTTTTTGAGGCGCTTTTTCAGTATAAGCTCTCTCTACAATATAACGTTTTGTAGGCTCAGTACCCTTGATAAAATACTCTTTACGTCCATTTCCCAAGAAACCACTATTAGGGTCAATATTAACCTCAATAATATTTTTTGGAAGGATACTTTTTTCAACAGGCTTATCTGACAATGCAACTTTCATATAATTTGTCCAAGCGGGTAAAGCTGTACTAGAACCTGAAGCACCTCTACCTAATACTCTTTTATTATCATCAAAGCCAACATACACAACAGTAGAAATATTAGCACCAAATCCCGCATACCAAGTTGCCTTAGCATTATTGGTTGTACCAGTCTTCCCCCCCACATCTGCTCGTTTTATCGTATTGAGCATTTTATAGCTTGTTCCTCGCCAGCCATATTCAGGCTCACCAGTAATTGCTGTAGCTAAAGCACTACGCATTAAAAAAGCGAGTTCATCACTAATAACATGAGGAGCGTAACGTAACCCTTTGATATGATGAGAAGATTCTGCCATTAAGCTCGGCGCATTTTTCTCGCTATTGTTCGCTTGTAATTCAGGTTCTGAATCACCAACATCTTCCACAACATCGTCGTCATCATTATTCGAGGAATTCACTATAGTTTGTACACCGACTTGAGCTTCATCATGAATTTTGACTGATTCAAAATATTTAGGCTCAGGGTAAACAACTGGGCTATCGCAACTATTACAAGCTACTACAGGATTTGCTTGGTATAACTCGTAGCCTTGGGCATCAATAATACGGTCAATGATATATGGTTCAATCAAATAACCTCCATTATTAAATACTGCATAAGCTCGAGCCATTTCTAATGGCGTAAAAGATGCTGCCCCCAATGCAAGAGATTCTGTTGCAACATACTGATTTCGGTTAAAGCCAAAACGTTGTAAGTAGTCTGCAACATAATCAATCCCTGCCATTTGTAATATACGAATAGCCACCATATTTTTCGATTTACCTAATGCAACACGGGTTCTCAACGGGCCGCCATAAACCCCATCGGCATTTTTAGGCCGCCACTCTTTTTGCCCTTTCTTTTTAATAACAATAGGAGAATCGCTAATTGTTGTTGAAAGACTTAGCCCTTTATTCATTGCCGCTGTGTAAATAAACGGTTTAATCGCAGAGCCTACCTGAACTAATGACTGAGTCGCACGATTGAAACGGCTTTGTTCAAAGCTAAAGCCTCCAACGATAGATTCAATGGCACCGTTTTCACTATTAATTGACACTAGGGCTGAATTTACCTCGGGAATTTGCCCTAAAGCCCACTCCTTATTTTTATTTTGACGTACCCAAATTTGTTCACCTGCTTTTAACCCTTTAGGTGCAAAAGAAGCATTTGTACGTTTTAAAACAGAGATATCACCATTTGCCAATAAAATTGTATATTTTGATTTATCTGCTTGCATTACAACAGCTGGTGTAAACGGCTCTGATTTTGGCAGCTTACTTAAATGATCGATAATTTTCTCATCGTCCCAAGCAGAACTACCTGTCCATAATTTTTCAGCGCCTCGCCAACCATGACGGCGGTCATAATCAATCAAATTTTCACGTAACGCATCTTGTGCTGCTTTTTGGTCTGCTGAAAGTACCGTGGCGTACACTTTTAAGCCTTTGTTATAAGCAATATTTTCTCCATAGCGTTTCACAATTTCTTGACGAACCATTTCTGTCACATAATCCGCTCGAAATTCTAATGTCGCACCATAGTAGTTAGCTACTACTGGCTCTGCTTTAGCTTTCTCATATTCCTCTTTTGTAATATCTCCGGTTTCTAGCATTCTCCCAAGCACTACATTACGACGGTCTTCCGCCCGTTTTACTGAATAAAGTGGGTTCATCGTTGAAGGCGCTTTTGGAAGCCCTGCAATAATTGCTATTTCAGAAAGGGTTAAATCTTTCAAAGCTTTATTAAAATAAGTTTTAGCCGCAGCGGCAACACCGTGAGAACGATACCCTAGGTAAATTTTGTTTAAATACAGCTCCAGAATTTCATTTTTACTGAGAACCTGTTCAATTTCTAAAGCTAAAATTGCCTCTTTGGCCTTACGCTCTAAACTACGTTCAGGTGTTAAGAAAAAGTTTTTCGCCAGCTGCTGGGTGATTGTACTTGCACCTTGAGTATCCCCCTGGCTAGTGCGCCATATTGCACGCATAATACCTTTAGGATCGATCCCTTTATGCTCGTAAAAACGCGCATCTTCGGTAGCAAGAATCGCTTTTACTAACATCGGTGGAATATCATCAAGCTTGACCGGAATACGGCGTTCTTCTCCTACTTCACCAATTAATTTACCATCTAAGGTAAAAATCTGCATAGGCTGCTGTAACTCTACATTTTTCAGCGTTGCCACATCAGGCAAATCAGATTTGAAATGCATGTACAGTAAACCACCAATTACCCCACCTAAAATCAAGAGTGAAAGTAAAGCACTAAATATTATTTTTGCGATCCGCATCGAAAAAATCTCTTTTGGTTAATGACGAAACATAAATTTAAAGCCAATATTAGGTTACTAAGTATAAGCTAAAAAAGCTTACTTCGCATAACTAATTGCAAAACTTTACTTACTATACTTATTATGAAATTACTTAAACCACATTCAAAAATACCGTCAAACCGTATCATCTTAGGCTTAAGTGAAGATGAACAACGTTACTGCTTAGTCAAAAATAAAGCAGAAAAATTCACCGTTTTTTGGCAAGCCAAGCCTGCGAGCATCGAAGAGCTTATCGGTAATCTCACCCCACAAGAGCAAGCAATGATGACGCTGGTTCGCCCGATTCATTACCAATACATTTGGCGAAAAACCGTTTTTATGGCTAACACTCTCAATGAAGCTCAATTACACCGTAAGGTAATTCACATTTTAAAAAATGAGCAGCCACTTGCATTGGATTTACTCAATATTGACTATCAGCGATTTCCAAGCAGCAACTATAATCTGGATAAAGTGGTTATTTACGCCGTGCGAAAAAGTTATACCGAGAATTTGAGCCAATTTAACAGCATCTTAGATTGTGAGCTTCATTGCTATGCACGGGCGATAGTTCATTTAACACAATCCCAAAATAATCAGCCAGTGCCCTGTTTTTCATTTAAACAGAAGTACTTCCAATTTACCGAGACGGAATTACTGATATTGCAAACAGAGCCTGAAAATTGCATTCATCTGTCTCAAATTAACCATCTTGAAATCGAATCTGAGCAAGACAAACAGTTATATTGTCTCGCCTTAGGAGCAAGTTTATGGAATGGCAAGGTATTGATTTAAGTGCTAATCGAAAAAATAACTGGCTTGCCGGCAGTGATAAAGGCATCAAAAACGTGATTTATACACTTTTATTATCTGCCCTCATTAGCTTGGCTCTGATTTTTCTCTATTTGCAAAAAAATCAAGAAATTCAACCGCTTGCACAGCAATTAGAGCTGGTAAAAACCGATATATTAAATATTGAAAATAAAATTATCAGCTTGAATAGTAATCATACAAACACCTTGCCCTTTACCGAGCATAAAAAAATAACACAACTACTGGCAATAATAGATAACTTACCACTCAAAAATGGGGGAATTGAAGCGATACAAATTTATCTTGAAACCGATCTCTATTTAAAAATAATCGGTAATTTAGATAATCAATCTGATTTTCAAAGTCTAGAATCTTATTTATATCAGCAAGATTTATTTGAAACCAAAACCGAGCAAATTAATGTTAATCATAAAAATGAAATTCAATTTATTTTCACACTGAAACATAAAGGTAATTAATATGTTTTCTATACATTCTAAAATTGAAGCTGCATATTCCAATCCAAACAGTTCATTATTTCAGTTTATTTGGTTTATCCGAAAATATCCTAAAGTATTACCATTTGGCATTATGATGATATTCATCATTCCACCTATGATTATGTTGATAAAATCCCATATTGAGGTTAATCATATTTTAAAAAATATAGAAAATGACAAGATTAACTTTAATCATCAACAAAACAAATATGACTCAATTATCAATAAAGCTAAAAATCAGAACAGACAAGAGAATAATTTAACCGAAATAAACAGCAACATACAAATATTAGCTGAAAAACACCAACTAACCATTGAAAGTTTACAATGGAATTTAGAACAAGGTAAAAGTATTGAATTGAGTATTATCGGCAATAGCCGATCTTTATTTGATTTTATCCATTCAGTTAAGCAAATACCTTATTTGAAATACAATGCGATTAGCCTCATCAAATCTCGGCAAGACAGAAAAGTTGAAATGAATACTACCTTAGTCATATTAGCTAATAAGGAATAACAATGCATAATTGGTTTTTATTTATTACTTTATTTATCAGTTTTTCTGTAAAAGCAAATGATCCTTTCTTTGGAGAAAAACAGGAAACTCAAGCCTCAGGCAATATAGGTGAAAGTAGTGTGGAATTTACAAAAAATGCTGAAAACACCACCGCTTGTAAAGTACCTGATAACTTTTCTGCAAAAAATATAGCAACTGATTTTGACAAAATGACACTGATAGGATTAGTTAAAATCAATGAAGTAATGCGAGCATTATTTATTGATGAAAAACAACAATTAATTGAGCTAAAAGAAAATAACTTACTTAACAATGAAATTGAAATAAAACATATTAGTCTTAAATCCATTACTTATATTAACTGGAAATTAACTAAAGATTGTAATATCCCTTATGAAATTAACATCAAATTATAGAGGTTGATATGTGGCAAATTTTTATATATTTCTTATGCGGTTTTTCATTAGCCTATGCGAATACCATTTCCATAGCTTTAAAAAATGCTCCAACTTCGCTTATTTTTACTTATTTAGCGGAAGAAACCGGTAAAAATATGGTGCTTGATGATAATATTGAAACCAAATCAACACTACGATTAGAAAATAAATCGGTTGACGAGATTTTTAAAACGCTTGGCAAAGTCAATAAATTATCCTTAACACAAGAAGATGATATTGTTTATATTCACAAAAAAGAGGAAAAAGCGGCTGACTTAACGCCTCTGCCAATAATGAATTTGCAAAATAATGGGCAAAATACACCGCTTGTCACCGCCCCTAAATTAATCACAAAAACCTTGAAACTACATTATGCAAAGGCTTCAGAGGTGATTGAGTCGTTAACCAAAGGCAGCGGGACATTTTTATCAGAAAACGGTTATATTCACTTTGATGAAAGAAGCAATAGCCTGATTGTGAAAGACAGTGCAAAATCGCTTAAAAATATCGAACATTTGGTGAAACAGCTCGACCAACCCACCGAGCAAATTGCGCTTGAGGCTAGAATTGTCACTATCAGTAGCGAGCATTTGCAAGAGCTTGGCGTTCGCTGGGGAATTTTTTCTCGTGAGGCTGGGCACTATAAATTTGGCGGACAGCTGGAAGGCAATGGACTCAACGATGTCACCAATAACTTAAATGTAAATTTTCCGGTTACTGGTGGAGCATCTGCCGTATTACAGGTTGCGTCCATTAATAGCAGAGTGCTTGATTTAGAATTAAGTGCATTAGAACAAGAAAATAGTGTGGAAATTATTGCCAGCCCACGCCTGTTAACCACCAATAAAAAGCCGGCAAGTATCAAGCAAGGCACGGAAATTCCTTATGTGATGTACAACACCAAATCGGAAGCCACCGATGTCGAATTTAAAGAAGCGGTATTAGGGCTTGAAGTCGTTCCACACCTTTCAACCCAAAATCAAATTCTACTCGATCTGATCGTTACCCAAAATTCGCCAAATTCCCAATCCGGCAGTAGTGGCTTAATTACGATTGATAAACAAGAGCTAAATACGCAAGTATTTGCCAAACACGGCGAAACCATTGTACTTGGTGGTATTTTTCAACATTTAACCCAAAAAGGCGAAGATAAAGTGCCGATTTTAGGCTCAATTCCCTTCATCAAGCGGTTATTTAGTCAAACTCGAGATAAAATCAGCAAAAGAGAGCTAGTCATTTTTGTGACGCCTTATATCCTTCAATCTAATGAAAAGAGCAGCAACCGCAAAAAATCAAAATAGCACATCATAAACGCAAGCAAAAATAGGGGAAGTGTGATAGAATCAGCCGTCATTTTTTGAGTTAAAGATTTAGAGGTTTTATGAAAATTTCCCCACGTCGCCGTGCAAGAGAATGTGCGGTGCAAGCCATTTATTCTTGGTATATTTCCCAAAACACGGTTGAAGAAGTGGAATTGGCGTTTGTGACAGATCAAGATATGAAAGGCGTTGATATGCCTTATTTCCGTAAACTTTTCCGTGGCGTTGTGGATAATGTAGAAGCCATTGATGAAGCATTACGCCCTTATTTAGATCGTAAAGAGTCAGATGTTGATCCTATTGAACGTTCTATTTTGCGTTTATCAACTTACGAATTAAAATTTGAACACGATGTGCCTTTCCGTGTAGTCATCAATGAAGGGATTGAAGTCGCTAAAGTGTTCGGCTCTGATGACAGCCACAAATACATTAACGGCATTTTAGATAAATTAGCCCCAGCATTAGGCAGAAAATAATAAGATTCCCCAATTTATACATAAATTGGGGATTTTGATCATAACGCTCAAGGAGATTTTTTATGGGTGAATTTGATATTATCGAACGCTATTTTAATGCTTCTCAACGCCCACCTCGCAAAGATGTATTACTTTCTATCGGCGATGACTGTGCGCTCACCTCACTCAAACCAAATCAGCAACTTGCGATCACAACCGATACCCTTGTCTGCGGAACCCACTTTCTCCCGACTATTTCACCAGCCGATCTCGCTTATAAAAGTGTAGCGACCAATTTAAGCGATCTTGCCGCAATGGGCGCAGAACCTGCGTGGATCTCTTTAGCCTTAACGTTACCTGAAATTAATCACGATTGGCTAGCGGAATTTAGTGAACATTTCTTTGAGATTCTTGATCACTATAATGTTGATTTGATTGGAGGGGATACCACTTGTGGGCCACTATCTTTGACAATCACAGCTCAAGGCATTGTGCCACAAGATAGAGGCTTATTCCGCCATAATGCCAAAGTGGGTGATTGGATCTATGTTTCCGGCACACTCGGTGACAGTGCAGGTGGTTTGCAACTTCTGCTAAATCGGCAAAGCGAGCAAGTGAATTGGAATAAAGAGCAAAGCTACCTGATTCAACGCCATTTACGCCCAACACCTCGAGTTTTACTTGGCTTGACTATCGCCTCTATTGCTAATGCAGCGATTGATATTTCAGATGGTCTATTGTCTGATTTAAGCCATATTTTAAAGCGCAGTGACTGTGGTGCAGTATTAAACCTTGAGAATTTCCCCTTGTCTGACGCCTTACTCAGCTGTTATTCTCGAACAGAGGCAGAATATTTTGCCTTAAACGGTGGCGAAGATTACGAACTCTGCTTTACCGTGCCAAATGATAACAAAGCCAAATTAGACAAAGCATTAGCCAATATCGGAGTAACTTATACCTGTATTGGGCAAATTCGTTCGGCTAAAGAAGGTTTAACCCTATTACGTCATAATCAGCCTGTCACCTTGCCCTCACAACGAGGCTACGATCATTTTAAAAAATAACACAATGAAACCAATTAATCTTAAAAACCCGATTCATTTTTTTGCCTTTGGCTTTGGTTCAGGCTTATTAAAGCCTGCTCCCGGCACTTGGGGTAGCCTCGCCGGGCTAATTGTGGCAATAGCCTTGTGGTCTATTACACAATCTCCTCTGTTCTTCGGCTTGCTTACTCTCATTTCTTTCATTGCAGGTTGTATTATTTGCACCAAAGCCAGCCAAGCTCTAGAAGTTCACGATGACGGGCGAATTGTTTGGGACGAAATCGTCGCCATCTTTTTGATGTTTACCTGTTTGCCTGAATATAATCTGTTAGGCTACCTGCTTGCATTTATCAGTTTCCGCATTTTTGATATTATCAAGCCTTTCCCGATCCGCTATTTTGATGAAAAATTAGAAAGCGGTTTAGGCATTATGTTTGATGATATTCTCGCAGCCATTTTTGCCCTGATTTCACTTCATTTTTTGTATTATGTTATTTAGAAATTTATGCTTACCATTTTATTTATACATTTAGCCGGGCTGGTTACCCCCGGTCCCGATTTCTTTTATGTGGTTAGACAATCCGCCAGCCATTCAATTAAAAAAGGCATTTTAGCGGCAATCGGCATTTCTATTGGCATTATTTTCTGGGCAAGTTTTGCTATTTTCGGGCTGGCTTGGCTGAGTAAAAGCATAGGCGAAATTTTCCAATATAGTGTGATGTTAATTGGTGGCTGCTACCTTGTATATATCGGTTCAAAAATGGTAAGAGTAACCGAAAGTATTCGCTTTACAGAGCATAAAGCCGAGCTAATAACACTGAATAACCTCACAGAAATCAGAAAAGGCTTATTAATTAATATCTTTAATGCCAAAGCCGGAGTTTACTTTACCAGCGTAGTTTCTGCTTATATCGGTAATTTTACTGAAACACTACAAATGTTCGAACTGCTCCTACTCTTTGTAGTCAGCACCTTTATGTATTTCTGTGTGGTGGCACTACTCTTCTCTCGCCGACCGGTCAGACTGTTCTATGCTAAATACAGCCGCTATATTGATAATATCTCAGGCGTGATTTTCATCTTATTCGGCTTAATGCTGATTTATGAAGGACTCACTCACTTACTCCGCTAACAAGCGGTTAAATTTAGCGAAAAATTTGCAAATTCCATTCAGAAAAAATAGTGTTATTTTATACAGTTTCTGCTATGCTACTGCCAATTTTAACTCTGAGATAAAAAAATGATTGGACGACTACACGGCAAAATTATTGAAAAGCAACCACCCGAAATTTTATTAGACGTGCAAGGGGTCGGCTATGAACTACTGCTCCCGATGACTAGTTTCTACAGCCTGCCACAAATTGGCGAAGAGGCAACTATTTTCACCCATTTAGTGGTACGAGAAGATGCTCACTTGCTATTCGGTTTTGCCCAAAAACAAGATAGAACGCTATTCCGTGAATTAATTAAAACCAACGGTGTTGGGCCGAAGCTCGCGTTGGCAATTCTATCGGCAATGTCGGTATCTCAATTTGCCACCGCGATTGAAAATGAAGAGCTGGTAAAATTAACCAAAATCCCGGGAATCGGTCGGAAAACCGCAGAACGCTTATTGGTGGAACTCAAAGGCAAATTTAAAGGAATGGCACAGAGCGATTTCTTTGTGGAAGTATCGCACGAGCAAATTGTGGCAAGTAATACGCCAGACCCGGCAAATGAAGCCCTTGATGCCTTAATAGCCCTAGGCTACAAACCTGCCGATGCGGAAAAAATGATTAAGAAAGTGAATAAATCCGGTGCAACGAGCGAACAGCTTATTCGTGAGGCGTTAAAAAATTCATTATAAACATTAAATTATGATTGAAGCAGATAGAATCATCAGTGCCTCACCTAAGCGTGAGGAAGAAGTTATAGACCGAGCAATCCGCCCGAAACTGCTTGCCGACTATGTCGGGCAGCCATCGGTGCGGGATCAAATGGAGATCTTCATCAAAGCCGCTAAATTGCGGGAAGAGGCATTAGATCACTTACTGATTTTCGGGCCTCCAGGTTTGGGTAAGACAACCCTTGCCAATATTGTGGCAAACGAAATGGGGGTCAATATTCGTACCACCTCAGGACCTGTGCTAGAAAAAGCCGGCGATTTGGCGGCAATGCTGACCAACCTTGAACCTTACGATGTGCTGTTTATTGATGAGATTCACCGCCTTTCTCCAGCGATTGAAGAAGTGCTTTACCCTGCAATGGAAGATTACCAGCTCGATATTATGATTGGGGAAGGACCTGCTGCTCGTTCCATCAAGCTCGATCTACCGCCTTTTACCCTTGTAGGGGCAACCACCCGTGCCGGCTCGCTGACCTCGCCGTTACGCGATCGTTTTGGGATTGTACAACGCTTAGAATTTTACTCAGTGGACGATCTTACTCTGATTGTCAAACGTAGTGCCGATTGTTTAAATCTCAATTTGTCGGCAGACGGTGCTTATGAAGTGGCTCGCCGCTCCCGTGGCACACCCCGTATTGCCAACCGCTTACTCCGTCGAGTTCGGGATTACGCCGATGTGCGTAATAACGGCATTATTACCTCCGATATCGCCAAACAAGCTCTGGCAATGCTTGATGTAGATTCGGAAGGCTTTGATTTTATGGACATTAAACTGTTGCAAGCGATTGTAGAACGCTTTGATGGCGGGCCGGTGGGATTAGACAATCTTGCGGCAGCTATCGGCGAAGAACGAGATACGATTGAAGATGTGCTAGAGCCTTATCTGATTCAGCAAGGCTTTCTACAACGCACACCAAGAGGCAGAATTGCTACCAGCAGAACCTATGCCCATTTAGGTATAGCCCAAATAGATTAGTCATATTTCTAAAGGCATTGATACATAAATAAAAAGCGGATAGTTAGTACTATCCGCTTTCATTTGCAAAAAATCAATAAAATTTGACCGCTTATCCGCTAGGCTTTTTCAGTCTCAAAACGCTCAAAAGCTAATACTCTGCTTTCTAATTTTCTGAGAACGATTGTCATAATGCCGGTAATTACCAAGTAAATAACCCCTGCCATACCATAAATTGATAATGCGTCATACTCTGTACCATAAAGCTGGCGAGCATAGCCCATAATATCCATAATCGTAATGGTTGATGCAAGCGATGTGCCTTTAAAAACTAGCACAATCTCATTACTATAAGAAGGTAAAACACGTTTTAATGCGTAAGGCACTAAAATTTTCAGTGTATCTAAACGGCTCAAACCAAGGGCTGCGCAAGTTTCCCATTGCCCCTTCGGAATCGCTTTTACCGCACCGTGGAACAACAATGTCGAATAGGCAGCACTGTTTAACGCTAAAGCCAACATTGCACAGAACCAAGCATCGGATAATAATACCCAAGCCGCACTTTCTGTAATCCATTCAAATTGCCCCGGGCCACTATAAATCAAGAAAAATTGAATTAATAAAGGCGTTCCGGTAAAAAGCGTAATAAATCCGTTTACCAACCACTTTAACGGACGATTTTCTAACGAGAGAATAAACGTAAGAATGATCGCTAAAATAAAGGCAATGATGAGCGCCATAAAAGTGAGCTGTAGGCTGGTGCCAATACCCTGTGAAATTTCAACTAAATAATCCCACCACATTAGGCAACTCCTCGCTCAAAACGGGTAAATCTACCTTCTAATACTTTAATCACTCGCTGGCTAATTAGAGTAATCGCTAAATAAATAAGTGCTGCTATCCCATACCAAGTAAAAGGTTGATGAGTATTAGCATTAATTAACTCCGATTGACGCATTAAATCATCTACCCCAATTAACGATACCAATGCCGTATCTTTTAACAGCACTAACCACTGATTGCTTAAGCCTGGTAAAGCGTGTCGCCAGACTTGAGGGAGAATAATGCGAACAAATACTTGCGCTCGGCTTAACCCCAATGCAGTGCCTGACTCCCATTGCCCAACTGGAATAGCTTTAATTGCGCCACGTAAAGATTGGGAAGCATAAGCAGCAAAAATAATACCCAGCGCAATAGCCCCACACCAGAAAGCATTTAACTCCGCAAACTCATCGGTGATCAAGAAAATGACTTGGATAAGACCAAAATAGATCAAAAATACCACTAAAATCTCCGGCAACCCACGCAATAATGTAATTATTATACTAGTTGGTTTACGGATACATGCAATCTTACTGGTTTCAAGTACCACAAAAAAGATTGACAATAACATTCCAATCAAGAGGCTTGCCAGCGCAATCCCTAAGGTCATCAGGGTTGCGTTGACAAGTAAGTTAAAAATATCGCTAGACATTATTTCCCAGCCATCCAAGTATTATAAATTTGCTCATATTTACCATTTGTTTTGATGGTAGCTAAAGCCGAATTTAATTTTTCAAGCAATGCAGTGTTAGATTTATTTACCGCAATACCATATCCATTACCAAAAAAGGCTTTATCGACTACTTTTTCACCCACGAAATCTAACTCTTTTTCGGTTTTTAGCCACTCTGCCAATACTGGTGTATCACCAAATACCATATCAACACGTCCATTTTTTAAATCTAACACTGCCGATTGTAGGCTAGCGTAAGGTTTTAAATTATATTGTTTGGCATTTTTGCTTAAGTATTGTTGAAAAGTTGTACCATTTTGCACGCCGACATTCTTAGCTGTTTCAGGTGTAAATTTACCCTTCATTGCGACATAACTTACTGAGTTTTCTAAATAAGCATTGGTAAAGGCAACCTGTTTTTGACGCGCTTCAGTAATATCCATGCCTGAGATAATTGCATCAAAATTTTTAAATTTTAATCCTGCAATTAAGCTATCGAATGATTGCGTTTTAAATTCGCAAGTTGCTTTTAGTTCTTCACATAATGCTTTTGCAATATCTATATCAAAGCCAATAACTTCACCTTTTTCATTTGTTGTTTCAAAAGGGGCGTAAGAAGGCTCCATCGCAAAAGTGATAGTTTCTTGTGCATTGGCAGAAAATGTTGCAAATGCGATAGCAGAAGCTAATAATAATTTTTTCATTGTTGTGTCCTTTTTCTGTTGTTATAGATTACTCTGAGTGAGATAAATATTGAGCAAATTGCTCTGTTTTCGGTGATTCAAAACAACTTGCATCACCTTGTTCAATAATTGTACCTTTTTCCATGTACACCACTTTGCTTGCCACCTTACGAGCAACGCCGACTTCATGAGTCACAATCACCTGAGTAATGCCTGTAGATTGCAATTCTTTAATAATATCAACTACTTGTGCAGTAATTTCCGGGTCAAGTGCAGCGGTAGGTTCATCAAATAATAAAACCTGTGGCTGCATCATCAATGCACGCGCAATTGCTACCCGTTGTTGTTGCCCACCAGAAAGGTGTAAAGGGAAACGCTCCGCAAATTCACTTAACCGTAAACGATCTAAATGCCCTTTTGCTCGAGTAATAGCCTCTTCTTTGCTTAATCCTAACACCTTCATAGGTGCTTCAATTAAATTTTGCATTACGGTCAAATGTGGCCAAAGGTGATATTGTTGGAACACCATTCCTACTTCACGGCGCAGCAAACTAACTGCTTTAGTATTAGTTTTAGCCGTCAAGTCAAATTGGTGATTGGCTATCTCTAAGGTCCCCGATTGCGGTACTTCCATTAAATTTAAAGTGCGAATTAACGTACTTTTACCTGCACCACTAGGCCCAAGCAGCACGACCGTATCACCTTTTTCAATTTCTAAATTAATGTCAAATAAAGCTTGATTTGAGCCATAGAAAAAATTGACATTTTGAATACGAATTGCCATTCGTGAAAATCCTACCTTGTTCAAACAATGAATGAATAGTAATTATTTTTGCATAAATATGCAAATAAATTTTTTAGTTATTTGAAATATTTATACAAAATAACCGCTTGCATACATTAAAAATATACAAGCGGTCTAATTTTTTCAGAATTTTGCAATTTATTAGGCTATAATCTGCCCCCTAATTATTTTTCAATTACCATTTTAGTATGATTAAATCACTGTTTTCATTATTTTTCAGCTTGTTGATGATCACTACATCTCAGGCTAGCCTGTTCTCCTCGCAGCCAAAATTTTTAAAGGCTGAAGAGGCTTTCGTATTTTCTCTAGAAAATCAAGATAATACTTTGCACTTAAAGTGGGATATTGCAAAAGATTATTATCTTTACAAAAAAGAGATTAAAATCACCCCACATAACATTGAGCTAGGTGAAATAACACTCCCTACTGCAGAACAGCATAATGACGAATTTTTCGGCCTAGTTGAAATCTACCGAAATCAATTGCAACTAACTGCACCTTTCAAAACTATTAAAAATGATGCTTCAATCGTAGTGGAATATCAAGGTTGTACCAAAGGTTTTTGCTATCCGCCGGAACGAGTAGAGCTGAAATTTGACAGCATTCTTTCTGCCACACCTGAAGAACTTGAGCAACTAGGAACACAAGCGGTCGAAAAAAGTGAACATTTTGCAAAAAACGACAATGAGACCAAAGCAGAGCAAGATCAACTGGCTGAAAATTTAGCTAATAATCGTTTTTCCATTTTTTGGTTTTTTGTATTAGGCGTTGGATTAGCATTCACCCCTTGCGTACTGCCGATGCTACCTCTTCTTTCTGCGATTGTTATCGGTAACAAACAACGCCCTTCCACCGCCAAAGCATTGCTGTTAAGTATTGCCTATGTGCAAGGAATGGCAGTTACTTACACCTTGCTCGGCTTAATTGTAGCGGCTATCGGCTTGCCTTTCCAAATCGCCTTACAAAGCCCACCCGTGCTGATTGGTTTATCTATCGTCTTTATTCTGCTTGCCTGCTCAATGTTTGGCTTATACGAAATCCAGCTACCAAATAGCTGGCAACAAAAACTCAATGCAATGAGCCAAAAACAGCAAGGTGGTGCGTTGGGTAGCGTGTTTTTAATGGGGATGATCGCAGGCTTAATTGCTTCCCCTTGTACTTCTGCCCCACTTTCCGGTGCATTGCTTTATGTGGCACAAAGTGGTGATTTAGTCACCGGTGGATTAGCTCTCTATCTACTCGCACTGGGAATGGGTTTACCACTGATTTTAATTACCTTATTCGGCAACAAAATTCTGCCAAAATCCGGCGAATGGCTGTTAAAAGTAAAAGCTGCATTCGGTTTTGTTATGCTCGCCTTACCTGTGTTCTTATTAAGCCGTGTGCTGCCAAGCCACTATGAACCGTTTTTATGGTCAGCCCTTGCCGTTGCGTTTTTGATCTGGCTGGTGGATGCAATTCCATCTAATTCAATCACGAAAAAGATCATTAAAGTCTTATTATTGCTAGCTTTAGCCATTGCAGCTAAACCTTGGGCAGATTTAGCTTGGAACGGCTCAACCACTCAACAGCAAAACACACCGCACTTAGTATTGGAAAAAATTCAATCACTTGCAGATTTAGAGACAAAATTGACCGCTTCCAAGGGTAAAAAAGTGATGCTCGATCTCTATGCCGACTGGTGTGTCGCCTGCAAAGAGTTTGAAAAATACACCTTTAGTGACCAAAATGTTCAGAACAAACTGAATGAAATGGTAGTGTTGCAAATTGATATGACGAAAAACTCGGCTGAAAATATCGAGCTGATGAAACACTTTAATGTATTAGGTTTGCCAACGATTCTGTTTTTTGATGAAAACGGCAATGAAATGAGCCAATCTCGTGTTACTGGCTTTTTGGATGCCGAGCAATTTTTAGCTTGGCTGAATAAGTTATAAAGAAAAGAAATGAATCAAGAAAATCATAAAATTGAAGACATTATTCGCATTTTTAATCAATGCTTTGCTGATGAATATAACACTCGTCTAGAGCGGGGGGGTGATTATCCGATTTACTTGCCCGAATTTATGGACGAAGATGGTGTGCCGAGCGAACGCCCTTACAATGTGATTTTATTTGCTCACGGCTATTACAGCAGTGCCTTGCACGAAATTGCCCATTGGCTCGTTGCCGGTGAAGCTCGGCGTAAACTTGAAGATTTTGGCTATTGGTATGAACCGGACGGACGTTCTGCCGAACGCCAACGTGAATTTGAAAGTGCGGAAATCAAACCGCAAGCGATTGAATGGGTGTTAGCAACTGCTGCCGGTTTTCGTTATTTTGCTAGTGCCGACAATCTCTCGGGAAACCCCGGCGACAATTCCGCCTTTAAACAAGCAGTGTACGACCAAGTCAAACTCTATGCGGAACGTGGCTACCTTCCCAAACGAGCTGAAACGCTCCGCAAAGCCCTCTGTGCTTTTTATAACACCCCTGATGTGATTGATTTAGCTCAATTTGATATTGAACGGATTTAGTTGCAAAATCTTTAACAAATTAGCCCGCTTATAACATATACAAGCGGGCTAATTTTTGAAAAATATTGCATTTGTACTAAACGATACCCTACTTATCTATTTCTATTACCTTGATTACTTCCTATCCAAACCCCTTTGTTTCAGCGTACAACTGTTTCTTTTTTTCATATTTTCTATTATATTAGCGTACAACTGTTCACTGAAATAGAAAGTAAAAATAAGATTATGAACACTTTAGATTTTCACTTTATCCACCGTTTCCACCAGCAAGTTCAGGCTCTTAGCCACCGCCCAGCTTTACGTTTTATGCAAAATGAAAAATGGTCAGAAATAAGTTGGTTAGAATTACAAAAACAGGTCAATAACCTTTCTTATGCCTTGCTGGCAAACGGTCTTGCCGTTCAAGAAAAAATCGCTATTTTTGCACAAAATATGCCTCGTTGGACAATTACCGATATTGCTGCAATGCAAATTCGTGCGGTAGCAGTGCCGATTTATGCAACCAGTACCACCAAACAACTTGAATATATCCTGAATGACGGGGATATAAAAATCCTCTTTGTTGGCGATCAGGAACAATATGATCAAGCCATAGAAATAGCGAACAACTGTTCGCTATTAATAAAAATTGTCGCGATGAAAGACTCGATAGATCTGCGTGATTTCCCTATCGCTCAACATTGGCAAGATTTCATTAAGGTTACTCAAGATGAAGCTGAATTAACCAAACGTTTAAATAATAAATGCTTAGACGATTTATTCACTTTAATTTATACCTCGGGAACAACCGGTGAGCCTAAAGGCGTTATGTTAGATTATGCTAATTTAGCTCATCAACTTCAGGCACATAATAAAGCACTCCCTCATATTGATGAAAATGATATATCCCTTTCATTTTTACCTTTATCGCATATCTTTGAACGTGCTTGGGTCGCTTATGTGCTACATCGAGGAGCAGTAAATTGCTATCTGGAAGATCCTCAACAGGTACGCCAAGCACTCTCAACGGTACGACCTACATTAATGTGTGCCGTACCAAGGTTCTATGAAAAAATTTATACTGCGGTGTGGGATAAAGTCCAACAAGCACCGATACATCGCCAAGCGTTATTTAAATGGGCAATCCGTACCGCCGAAGCCAATCTGTTTGGTAAAAAATCGACCTTTTTCCACCGCTTGCAGTACATTATGGCAGATAAATTGGTGCTAGGAAAATTACGAGCCTTACTAGGTGGACGTATTCGTATGATGCCGTGTGGAGGAGCGAAATTAGATCCGTCTATCGGGCTATTTTTCCAAAGTATAGGCATCAATGTAAAACTTGGATACGGAATGACCGAAACTACTGCCACTATTTCATGCTGGCAGGAAAAAGGCTTTAATATCAACTCAACCGGTACCTTAATGCCTGATGTTGAGGTCAAAATTAGTGAAGAAAATGAAATTTTAGTGCGTGGAGGCTTGGTTATGAAAGGTTACTACAAAAAACCGGAAGCCACTGCTCAAGCCTTTACTGCTGAAGGTTTTCTAAAAACGGGAGATGCCGGTGAACTGGATTCGGAAGGCAATCTTTATATTACCGATCGTATTAAAGAATTAATGAAAACTTCAAACGGTAAATATATTGCCCCACAATACATTGAAGGAAAAATAGGTAAAGATAAGTTTATCGAGCAAATTGCGGTGATTGCTGATGCTAAGAAATATGTTTCCGCATTGATAGTTCCTTGCTTTGACAGTCTTGAAGAGTATGCTAAAAAACTCAATATTTCTTATCAAGACAGGTTGGAACTCATTAAAAATTCTGATGTTGTCAGAATGTTTGAACAACGGATTAACGAATTACAGCAAGACCTTGCAGGTTTTGAGCAGATTAAAAAGTTTACCTTATTGTCTCAAGCATTTAGTACCAAAATGGAAGAAATTACGCCGACATTGAAATTAAGGCGGAAAGTCATTTTAGAACGCTATAAACAACAAATAGACAAAATGTACGAATAATAATGAAAAAGTAGAGATTTTTTCTCTACTTCCTTCATTTTATACCGCAGCGGTAACTACAATTTCGACTTTCCAATTTGGATTGGCTAATTTAGCCTCCACCGCCGCTCTTGGTGGGGCGTTATTTGGGGCAACCCATTCGTCCCACGCACGGTTCATTTCCGCATAATCTGCCATCTCTTTTAAATAAACCGTAGCCATTAGAATTTTACTTTTATCGCTGTTGGCTTTTGCCAGCCATTTATCAATTTCTGCCAGCACTTGCCGGGTTTGGGTGTAAGCATCGGCGGTGTCATCTAACGGCACTTGCCCTGCCAAGTAAGCCACACCGTTATGTATTGCCATTTCCGAAAAACGGCTACCAACTTCAAAACGTTGAATCATTTTTACCTCTACTGTTTTATACATTGCCCTTTATAAGCTTTATGCCCTTTTATTTCTTGCTTGATATCCATTTCTTTTTCATCAAAATCAGTGATGATTAATTCCACCGTTTTATTATTATCACTATCAGAAAGTGAGCTAAATAAATTCTCTTCAAATTGTTGTAACTCCGAATCACGTTGTAATTCAGACCATATTTGTGAACGATGGCTACGCTGTACAGATTCTGAGACGATACGATAAACAATAGCCCCGTTTTTCACACTCCAGCGCCCATTCTGTTGTAATGAATACTCAAAAATCGACTTTTGAATAGGGTAATATATACCACCTTGATTGGTCATAGTCCCATTTGTGGAAAATCGTAAATTATCCACCGTACGAATATTAAAATCATCGTACTCAATAGTGCATTGCCATTGCCCAATCAGTTGATTAGGATTAGAAATTGTTGAAGAACAACCAGCTAATGCAAGTGCTGATAAACCTAAAAAAATTAACTTTTTCATATTCTCTAAAAAGCTAGAACGGATCTTATATCCGTTCTATATATCATAACAAAAGGGCGAAAAATTTTTCGCCCCTACCCGGTATTATTCGACTTTTACAATCCAACCTTGCGGTGCTTCAACATCACCAAATTGAATACCGGTTAATTCCGCATATAAACGGCGGGTAACAGGCCCCACTTCGGTTTCTGAATAGAACACGTGGAATTTATCTTTATGTTGAATCCCGCCAACAGGTGTAATCACCGCTGCCGTACCACAAGCACCGGCTTCGGCAAATTGGTCTAACTGGTCGATATACACATCGCCCTCAATCGCTTCCATACCTAAACGCTCTTGGGCAAGGTATAACAATGAGTATTTGGTAATACTTGGCAAAATCGACTCTGAAATCGGGGTAATAAATTTATTGTCTTTGGTAATGCCAAAGAAGTTCGCCGCCCCTACTTCTTCAATTTTAGTATGGGTTTTCGGATCTAAATAAATCGCATCGGCAAACTTACGGGTCGCTGAACTTTGCTCAACTGCTAATTCGTGCGGTAATAAACTCGCCGCGTAGTTACCACCTACTTTTACCCCACCTGTTCCCATTGGAGCGGCACGGTCATAGTCGGTAGTAATAAAGTTTGAAGGAGCTAAGCCACCTTTGAAATACGCCCCTACCGGACAGCAGAAGACGGAGAAAATAAATTCAGGTGCAGCTTTCACGCCAATATTTTCACCCACGCCGATTAAAAACGGACGTAAATAGAGGGTTGCTCCCGAACCGTAAGGCCCTAACCAATCTTGGTTGGCTTTCACCACTTCTTTACAAGCACGAATAAAGAGCTCGGTTGGCACACGTGGCATTAATAAACGATCTGCGGTGCGTTGCATACGCTCGGCATTTTGATCCGGGCGGAATAGATTAATTGAGCCATCTTTACAACGATAGGCTTTTAACCCCTCAAAACATTGTTGCCCGTAGTGCAAGGCGGTTGAGCCTTCGTGAATATGCAAGGTATTGTCTTGGGTTAATTCGCCGTCGTTCCATTTGCCATCTTTCCAATGTGCGATGAAACGGTAATCGGTTTTGATATAAGAAAAGCCTAAATTTGCCCAATCTAACTCTTTTAATGCCATGTTGTGTCCTTTTATTTTTATGTTACGAAATAATTTTGACATTCTAAAACAAAATAACTCTTGAGGTAAGAAGTTTAAGCCTAAATCGCAAGAAAAAATTAAGGCTCTTAACTATAAGAGCCTTAACATACTGGTTTGGAATTATGCTGCGTGTTTTGCCGCAGTTTCTTTTAATAAGGTTTGAAGTTCACCTTTTTGGAACATTTCTAACACGATGTCGCAACCGCCAACCAATTCACCTTCTACCCATAATTGTGGGAAAGTCGGCCAGTTTGCAAATTTTGGCAATTCCGCACGAATATCCGGATTGGTTAAAATATCCACATAACCGAAAGGCACTTGGCAGTTAATTACCGCTTCCACCGCACGAGCGGAGAAACCGCAAGATGGGAATTTTGGTGAACCTTTCATATAAAGTAGAATCGGATTTTCGCTGATTTGTTGTTTGATTTTGTCAATAGTTTCCATTTTTAGCCTCAAAATAATAATTTAAAATAGTTGAGTAATTATATCAGAATTAAGTTAGCACAGAAATAGCTTTAAATATCAATATCACGCCGTCCAGCAAAAGAGTGAGAAAGCGTTGTACCATCAACCATTTCTAATGAACCACCGACCGGCACACCGTGAGCAATACGAGTAGCTTTCACGTTATACATTCTGCACATTTCAGCAATGTAGTTTGCGGTAGCATCACCTTCAATGGTCGGATTAGTCGCCAAAATCACTTCGTGGAAAGATTCCTGTTCCAAGCGTTGTTGCAATAAATCTAAGCCGATTTCACGAGGGCCTATACCATCAATCGGCGACAAATGCCCCATCAGCACAAAATAACGCCCTGAAAATTGCCCGGTTTGCTCAATCGCTTGAATATCTTCCGGCATCTCTACCACGCAAAGTTGTCCGCTCATCTGACGGCGAGGATTTTTACAAATCGAACACTCTTCCTCTTCGGTAAAAGTACGGCACGATTTGCAATGTCCGATATGGCTCATTGCCTCATTTAAGGCTTTTGACAACGCCACACCGCCGGAACGATTACGTTGCAACAGATGGTAAGCCATTCGCTGTGCCGATTTCGGTCCGACACCGGGCAATGCACGCAAGGCTTCCATCAAATTTTCAAGTAAAGGACTGGTTTGCATACTTAAATTAGAATGGGAATTTCATACCCGGCGGCAGTTGCATACCGGCAGTCACACTTGCCATTTTCTCTTTTTGCATTTCTTCTGCACGGCGAACCGCATCGTTAAAGGCAGCGGCAACTAAATCTTCCACCATCTCTTTATCATCTTCCATTAATGATGGGTCGATTTCAATTCGGCGGCAGTTGTGAGCCCCGTTAATAGTGACTTTTACCAACCCTGCACCAGACTCGCCTGTTACTTCTAATTGGGCGATCTCTTCTTGCATTTTTTGCATACGCTCTTGCATTTGCTGAGCCTGTTTCATTAAGCCGCCTAAGCCACCTTTTCCAAACATAATTTTTCCTCTTAATTTTCAATAAAAAATAAACGGCTTATTCTACTGAACCACTTTCTAATCCGCAAGCGGTTAATTTTTCCCAAAAATTTGCAAATTTGCTAAAATAGCCCGTTCTTTTTATTCCTCGCACTTTAACTATGGCTTTAACCCGTTTATTAATCAACCATTTTAGAAATATCCAACATACTGATTTGGCATTTAGCCCGCATTTTAATTTTTTAGTCGGAGCAAACGGCAGTGGCAAAACCAGTTTGCTGGAAGCGATTTTCTATCTTGGACACGGGCGTTCGTTCAAAAGCCATATCAGCAACCGTATTATCCATTACGACAAAGACGATTTTGTGCTACACGGTAAAATTGACGAGGCAAAGCACAGTTGGTCGGTCGGCATTCAAAAATTCCGCAGTGGCGAGACGACACTCAAAATCAACGGTGAAGACGGCAATAAAATTGCCGATTTAGCCCATTTATTGCCGATGCAAGTTATCACTCCCGAAGGCTTAACCTTGCTTAACGGCGGCCCGAGTTTTCGCCGTGCTTTTTTGGATTGGGGCTTATTTCACCAACACCCCGATTTCTACGCTCATTGGAACAATCTTCGCCGTTTATTAAAGCAACGCAATTCAGCGTTACAACAAGTTCGCTCTTATCTGGAACTCAAAGCGTGGGATATCGAATTGGTGAAAACCACTTATGCCGTGAGCGAAATGCGAGCCGAATACGCCGAGGCCTTACGCCCCGAAATTGAGAAAACCTGCCAATTTTTCCTGCCGGAAATCGAAATCGGCTTGAGCTTTCATCAAGGCTGGGAAAAAGGGGCGGATTATGCTGAAATTCTGGCACAAGGTTTTGAACGGGATAAAGCACTTGGCTATACGATGATTGGGGCTCAAAAAGCGGATTTCCGGTTTAAAGCAAACGGCTTGCCGGTGGAAGATGTGCTTTCCCGCGGGCAATTAAAGCTCTTGATGTGTGCCTTAAGACTGGCTCAAGGCGAACATTTGGTTGCTCAAAAACAACGCCAATGCCTGTTTTTAATTGACGATTTCGCCTCCGAACTCGACCCAACCAAACGTGAGCTTTTAGCACATCGTTTAAGAGAAAGTGGCTCACAAGTATTCGTTACCGCCATTACTCAAGATCAGCTCAATCAAATGCAATGGCAAGACAGAAGCGATGATTGTTTGTTTACGGTAAAAAATGGCGAAATTCAGCCACAGTAAGCGGTCAGATTTGGGGGCAATTTTACAAAAATGTTTCTTCCGATGGCGCGAGCGTCCACGCTCGTGCCAAAACAAGCGGCTAATTCTGCATAAAAATTTGCAAAAAATAGATCATTATTAACCGCTTGTAGAATACGAAATAGCACTAGCGTGGACGCTAGCGCTATCAGAACAAAAACCAACCTACCTTTACTTTCTTGAATCGTTAGCCTGTTGGAGCAATACTCTACTCTCTTTTAAGAACTGCTCCGAATAATCGCCAAACCAGTGATGCACTTCCTCAAAAGCCTTGATAAAACCGGCTTTGTCGTTGCGTTTAAAGAAATCCAGCCCTTGTTCAAAGCTCTCTTTTAAGGTTTCAATGGTGGCTAAATTTTCCGGTTTATCGGCAATAATATCGGCATATAAGCTGCCGTCTTGGGCAAATAAACGCCCAATCATTGCCAACTCTAAGCGGTAAATTGGTGAAGATAATGCCAATAGTTGAGAGAGTTGCACCGGCTGGCGAGAAAGATGTAGCCCGAATGCAAAGGTGGAAAAGTGGCGTAAGGCTTGAATGTAGGTCATGGCATTATCGTGTGCTGCTGCCTCAATCTCTTCAATTTTAGCCCCCCAAATTTTGATTTGCTCAAGTAGCCATTGGTAGCGTTCGGGGAAACGTCCGTGACAGCAAGCCACCACTTGCTTTGCTTGACTGGCAATATCCGGCCCGAACATTGGGTGCAAACCGACCACGGCTCCACGATGCACTTCCAGCATTTTTTGCAACGGCTGAGCTTTTACTGAGGTTAAATCCGCCAAAGTCATTTTTTCGGTTAAATAAGGCTGTAAACGTGCGATTGTCTCAAGCGTGTTGGCAATCGGTACACACACAATCACCAAGTCGGCATCGGCTAAAATCGCTTTCGCATTGCCCCAATCATCACGCCCAAGAGCCTCAACATCGTAGCCGGATGAGGTTAAATATTGCCCGAACAATCCGCCCAATTTCCCTTTACCGCCGACAATCACGATTTTGTTAATCTCTGGGTTTACGCATTTAAAGCCGTGTTTGTTTTCATTAGCGTAAGATTCCCGCATCACACGGCGTAGTACATCTTCAATTAAATCTGCCGGAATGCCTTGTTTTTCCGCCTCAGCACGGCGTGCGGCAATCATTGCAGTTTCTCGCTCGGGGGCATAAACCGGTATGCCGTGTGCCGATTTTACTTTTCCGACTTCCGCCACCAAGGCTAAACGCTGGGAAAGTAGTAGGATAAGTTGTTGATCAACTTGGTCAATTTGTTCTCGTAAAGGGGATAATGGGTTCATATATTCACCAATAAAGTTCCCCTCTTTAGCAAAGAGAGGGAGAAGATTGTTACAAATTATTTATTACGCAATTTTTCAGCAAAATTCGTCAATAAACTCTCGGTGGTTTGCCAATCAATGCAAGCATCGGTAATCGACACTCCATATTGCATCTGCTCAAACCGCTGTTCTGAAGATTGATTGCCTGCGTGTAAATTACTTTCAATCATTAAACCGATAATCGAGGTGTTACCTGCCAATAATTGTTCCAACACATTTTCTGCCACAAGTGGCTGACGGCGATAATCTTTATTGGAATTGCCGTGGCTGCAATCAATCATAATCGCTGTAGGTAAGTTTGCTTGTTTTAGCACCCATTCACAATCATCAACATATTGCTTTTCATAATTTGGGGTTTTACCGCCACGTAAAATAATATGTCCGTCTGCATTACCTTTCGTTTTGAGTAAAGTAACTTGCCCCTGTTGGTTAATGCCGATAAAACGGTGGCTTTGTGCCGATGATTGCATTGCATTTAGGGCAACCGCTAAACCGCCGTCCGTCCCGTTTTTAAAACCTACCGCCATTGACAAGCCGGAGGCTAATTCACGGTGAGTTTGGGATTCAGTGGTTCTTGCCCCAATTGCCGACCAGCTGAACAAATCCGCTAAATATTGTGGTGTCATCGGATCTAAGGCTTCGGTCGCTAACGGCAAGCCAAGTTCGGCTAAATCCAAACAGAGTTTTCGTGCGATACGTAAGCCGGTTTCGACATCAAAAGAGCTGTCCATTTTCGGATCGTTAATCAGCCCTTTCCAACCTACAGTAGTGCGGGGCTTTTCAAAATAAACCCGCATCACAATATACAACTTATCACTCACTTGCTCCGAAAGAGCTTTTAATTTTTTACCATATTCAAGGGCAGCAACTGGGTCGTGAATCGAACAAGGTCCAATCACAATCAGTTGGCGTTTATCTCGTCTGTGAATAATATCGGAAATCGTTTTGCGTGAACGTTCAATTTGATTGCGTAAATGTTCCGGCAACGGAAATTCTTGTTTTAACTCTTGTGGGGTCAGTAATACCTTTTCATCTTGGATATTTACGTTATGCACGCTATCTTGATTAAACACAGTGTTCATTTTTATTTCCTTGTGTAAATTTTAAATTACACTCACTTTACAATGTAATTTTTAAAGTTTCAACTATTTTTTGTTTCACACTATCAACCGTAATTTTTTCCATCCAATTTTTGCCTTTGGCTTTTGTTGCCCAAGCTAATTGCTGCCAAGGTTTACCATAAGATTGCAAAATCGCTTCATCATATACCGAAACCACTTTG
Organism: Mannheimia haemolytica; assembly: GCA_900638155.1. NCBI lineage: Bacteria > Pseudomonadati > Pseudomonadota > Gammaproteobacteria > Pasteurellales > Pasteurellaceae > Mannheimia > Mannheimia haemolytica. Next base: position 2,186,833 of record LR134495.1, read on the forward strand.
TCTAAGTCATTGTAAGGGCCTGTCCGTCTTGGATTATGAATCGCATACAACCCAATCACCGGCGTATTTTGCGTAGTGGCGATATGGGCAGGACCTGAATCTGAAGAGATCACCAAATCAACCTGACGAATAACACCTGCAAGCTGTTTTAGCGTGGTTTTACCGGCAATACTCGTACAATTCGGGGCAAGTTGTTGAATTTTGGCTGCGGTTTCCATTTCATATTGCGATGGAGAACCTGCAATTAATACATTGATATTTTGCTTACTTAGCCAGTTAGCAATTTCTGCATAGCGTTCCGGCAACCAATCTTTCTCTTTCTTGCTTGAACAAGGAGCAATGAGTATATTTTTCCTTGTAAAATCAATAAATTGTTTGCCATAAGCTAAATCTTGATCATTCACAGGCAAATTCCATTGTGCCGATAAATCCATTACTCCAATGGCTTTGGCAAACATCATTTGCCCGTCAAGCACGTGAGGAGAGTCCGTCATTTCTACTTTCCGGTTGGTAAACAACCATTGCATTTCCCTTGCTCTGTCTTGATTAAAGCCGATTTTTTTCTTCGCTTTAATCCCAAGAGAGAGAATTGAAGCTCGGAATGCCGTTTGCAAATTTAACAAAAAATCAAACCGCTTGTGAGAAAGCTCTCGCCAAAGTGTAAAGATACCTTTCCACCCTGTTTTTTTGTCATAAGGAATTAAGTGAACATTCGGAATATCTTTCATTAAAGCAGCTTCGGTTTTACCGATAATCCAAGTAATTTCAGCGCTAGGATATTGTCGTTGAATAGCTTGAATAACCGCTAAGGTATGACAAACGTCGCCAATGGCAGAAAGGCGGAGAATACAGATAGAAAGAAGTTTATTGTGCATAATAATATCAATAGTTCAGATTACATAAAGCTATATTAAGACAGAAAAAAAGCCACATAAAGTGTTTTATGTGGCTTTTGCGTTAATCGTTTAGATTATTCAACTCTTAAGATACGACAAGTATTTGTACCGCCAGCTTTTAATTCATCTCCGTGAGTTAAAAGCACTAATTCGCCAGTTAATAAATAGCCTTGTTCTTTTAATTGAGCAATGGCTTTTTTCGCCCCTTCCATTGTGCGGCTGTCTTCATTGTAATATACCGGTGTTACACCACGATATAATGCACAAAGGTTTAATGCTTTTTGGTTACGAGACATCGCATAAATCGGTAAACCTGAGCTGATACGGCTGGTTAATTTAGCCGTTTCGCCTGAATGCGTTAATGAAATAATCGCCGATACACCTTCTAAATGGTTCGCAGTGTACATTGCAGACATTGCCACCGCTTCTTCAATAGATTTAAACGTACCTTCCATACGGTGGCGAGAAATATTAATGCTTGGCATTGTTTCAGCACCTAAACAAACTTCCGCCATTGATTTCACCGTTTCAACCGGGTAGTCACCGTTTGCAGTTTCGCCTGAAAGCATTACCGCATCAGTACCATCTAACACCGCATTTGCCACGTCCATTACCTCAGCACGGGTTGGCATTGGTTTTTTGATCATTGACTCCATCATTTGAGTTGCAGTAATAACCACTCGGTTTAACTTACGAGCACGGCGGATTAAACGTTTTTGCACGCCAACTAACGCCGCATCACCAATTTCAACCCCTAAGTCACCACGAGCAACCATCACCACATCAGCACCTAAAATGATGTCGTCCATTGCTTCTTCTGTCGCAACAGTTTCAGCACGTTCTACTTTCGCTACAATTTTAGCCTCTAAACCAGCTTCTTTCGCTAACTCACGTGCATAATGTAAGTCTGCACTAGATTGAGGGAATGAAACCGCTAGGTAATCCACACCGATTTTCGCCGCTAATTTAATGTCTTCTTTATCTTTGTCGGTTAATGCAGGAGCTGATAAACCACCACCTAATTTGTTAATCCCTTTATTGTTTGATAACGGGCCACCAACTGTCACTTCGGTGTGAACTTTAACGCCTTCTACTTCTAACACTTTCAGTTGAACATTGCCATCGTCTAATAACAGAATATCGCCCGGAACGACATCATTAGGTAAGTTTTTGTAATCTAAACCTACAGCTTCTTGATGGCCTTCTCCACGCGGTAAATCTGCGTCTAAGGTGAATTTATCACCAATATTTAAGAAAATTTTACCGTCTTTAAATGTCGAAACACGAATTTTAGGACCTTGTAAATCACCCAAAATCGCAACATGACGACCTAATCTTGCAGCAATTTCACGCACTTTATTCGCACGTTCAATGTGATCTTCAGGAACACCGTGGGAGAAGTTCATACGAACCATATTTGCACCGGCAGCAATGATTTTTTCTAAAGTATTGCCACGGTCGGTAGCAGGGCCCATTGTACAAACGATCTTCGTTCTTCTGAGTTTTCTAGACATTATTTGACTCCATCAATAAATTTAAAAATTAAGTTAAAATCTTTCTAAGCATCTTGATTATGCGTTAAACGAGGGTCATTATACGCCTAAATCAAGAGAGTTTAAATACAACTAAAGGAGAATGTTATGAATATTTGGATTATGCGCCATGGGGAAGCAGGCTTTAATGCTTCGAGTGATGCTGCTCGCTGTTTAACCGACAATGGTATAAAAAACACCATTTCACAGGGAAAATGGTTAGGAGAACATTTAGCCAACCAACAAATTCAATTAGATAAAATTCTCGTCAGCCCATACCTTAGGGCGCAACAAACGCTTGAAAATGTGCTTATTGGTATGCAAGCGGTCAATTTTCCCCAACATTTTACCAACCTCATTGAAAGTTGGGACGAGGTTACGCCTGACGGAAACCCGCATACAGTAGAAAGCTATCTACATTTTTTAAGAGAGGAAGGCGCAAAAAATATTCTTCTGATTTCACATCTCCCACTTGTGTTCGATCTCGTCCAAATTTTAACGAATAACCAAAGCAATGTACAATTTCCAACTTCAACCATAGCAGAAATTAATTGGGTAAAGACAAAAGCTGAGCTAATGCGAGTAAAGCATACTTAATTCTTTCATTTTTAGAATGTCAATATAAAAATTTTCAATTTTTTTATAAATTGTCGAATTTATAGACTTCCAAAATACCTAAAAAATGCGTATCATACCAGCCCTCAAATCAGTACTAAACTGATCCATAAGCTATTATAAGAAAGTACGGTATTTACCGTACTTTTTATTTGGATATCCCTCTGGTTAAAATTACTTCAAATTTGTTAATAAAAGGTTAAAAATGCAAATAGGACAATATGCAATCAAAAATCGTATTTTCCTTGCACCTATGGCTGGAATCACAGATCAGCCTTTTCGCCGCTTATGTAGCCAACTTGGAGCAGGTTTAACATTTTCAGAGATGATGTCTACCAATCCTGATGTATGGCATACTGAGAAATCACGGTTGCGGTTAGCACACCACGATGAAATAGGCTTAAATGCCGTACAAATTGCAGGTTCTGATCCTGTTGAAATGGCAAAGGCTGCAAAGATAAATGTTGAGTATGGTGCCGATATTATTGATATTAATATGGGTTGCCCGGCAAAAAAGGTGAATAAAAATATGGCAGGCTCTGCTCTTTTACGTAACCCCAAATTAGTCGCTCAAATATTAGATTCTGTAGTCAATGCCGTTGATGTCCCTGTGACACTAAAAATTAGAACAGGTTGGGATCAGGAAAATAGAAATTGTCTGCAAATTGCGAAAATTGCAGAACAAGCCGGCATAAAAGCTCTCACTATTCACGGGCGTACTCGAAGCTGTTTATTTAATGGCGAAGCTGAATATGAAAGTATTAAGGCAGTAAAAGAAGCAATTTCTATCCCAGTTATAGCAAACGGAGACATTGACTCTGCGGAAAAAGCAAAGTTTGTTCTCGACTATACCAAAGCCGATGCAATCATGATTGGGCGCGCTAGCTTTGGAAATCCTTGGATATTTAAGGAAATTAATGATTTTTTTGAAACTGGATTATCTTCACCATTATCAATTGATAAAAAATACCAATTAATGTTTAAACATATTGAGGATTTGCACCAATTTTATGGTGAAGAAAAAGGTTATCGTATTGCACGAAAACATGTTGGTTGGTATACCGAAAAATTAAATCCGGAATCAAATTTTAAACGCACTTTTAATACACTAAGTTCCACAAAAGAGCAACTTTATGCATTAGAAGATTTTGTTAAATCGATTCATTTAGAATCTCAATTAAGAAAAGTTGGATAAAAAAATGTTAGAGCAACAACCTACACAAAACCCATTAACAGTAACAATGTTAAATGCACAAGCGCAGCAGGTTAATAAACCACTTCGCGATAATGTGAAAGCAGCATTAAAAAACTATTTATCTCAATTAAATGGTGAAGATCCAACAGAATTATACGAGTTAGTATTATCTGAGATCGAACACCCGATGTTGGATATGGTTATGCAATATACCCGTGGTAATCAAACCCGTGCAGCAACAATGCTAGGTATTAACCGCGGTACATTACGTAAAAAATTAAAAAAATACGGAATGGGTTAATCTAACCTTTGGCTCAAAACGATTTTAATCGGTATTAGTTAGCCAAACAAAAAACGCTGGATAACATATTCAGCGTTTTTTGTTTTTATTTAGCACCTAAAACTTCATTTCAAATGCTAAACTGAAATTTCTCCCCGGGGCGGCAAATCGAGTGTAATTGCTACCCCGGTCTTGGTTTACTGCATTCACACCGGATTGGCGCACTGATTCCCAAGTGGAATATTTACGATTAGTCACATTATAAATTCCTCCACGTAAGGTGTAGTTTTTATAATTGATGTAACCGGTGATATCGTGAGTGTACCAAGAACCGGTAAGTTTGCCACCTAAATCAACGCGATGTATACCGTGATGACGTGTGCCTGCCACCTCATCGGCGTTTTTGGCTTTAGAATAGGTGGTAGTAATGCCAATTCCCCATTTTTCTTCTGGGTGATCGTAGCCGAATCCAAGCACATAGCGTGCTGGCTGAATCGCATCTAGAATAGGATCGTTTACGCTATCGAGTCTTGGGTCGGTTAGTTTCCGCTCTTTTACTTTTACACGGTTATAAGCAACTGATGAATAAAAACCATCTGGCAGCATAGATAAAATACCGTGTAAGTCAAATTTAGCGACTAAATTTATCCCGTTTAGTGCTACATCTTGAATATTATGGTAGTTAGAGAAACAGTGTGATTTTTGTATTATTCTTTTACATGCTGTCGCAATCATATTTTTATAGTTATTACGGAAATAGCTCACATCAAGGTAACCAAATTGACCTTTAAAGCTAACTCCAATCTCATGATTAGTCGATTTTTCTGGCTCTAACTGGTGGCTACGTTGCTCGCGTTGCACATATTCGTTATCTTTAAGCCCAATATGATCACGTTTACCATAAAGTTCATAGAATGCAGGCACTCTAAAACCGTTTGAAATGCGATAAGAAAGCGATACAAACTCTGTTGGTTTAAGCGTAATCCCGCCATTCCAAGACCAATTTCGATAAGTTCGGCTAAGTGTCCACGGATCATCAGATTTAAATCGATGTTGATCAAAACGCACCCCTAATCCCAAATCCACATACTCGCTTATCACTAGATCGCGGAAGCTAACAAAATGGCTATCGCCTTTAATTTTACGCGGTTCACAGTTTATGATGTCGCCGTGTGTATTATTACACAAAGATACCGTTTCAATACTGCGTGGATTGCGACGATAAATATATGGATTATCTAAACGCCCTCTACCGCGGTAGCTGGTATAACCGCCTTTGGTATATTGGGCAGTCATATCCCCATGATCCATAAGCGAATTAAATCGATCAAAGCCCAACCCTAAATTCAGTTTGTGGGTTTGCTTAAATACGCCTTGACCAGCATTTAGCGCTTTATCAAATTCTAAATGAATGACACGATGCTTTTCTTGGTAATTATTACGCTCAGTTCGATACATCGACCAAGATTTATCCAAAGTCGGACGACAGTTTTTATCTACTACAGGGTAATCACTACAATGTAAGCGATGTAGCCGGCTATATAGTTCAATATCTTGTTTATCCGCACTGAGTTTAATGTTATCCAACCAGCGATTATTCTCTGGTGTATATTGATAGTTAAATCCTAAACGACGTTTGTGGTGACGTTCATCAAAAAACTTCACATGGCTATAGCGCAACCCATAAGGGATCCTTCTATCGAACACTAAGCCATCTAAAATATTATCCCCTTCATAAACAGAAGAGTTCTTACGTGATAAGTTGTCTACCCTGATATTAATATCGTCTTTTGTATAGTAAGCTGGCGTTTGCATATCACGGATATCGTAGCGTTGTTTTGTATCTTCTAAGATTGCGCCAAGATAATGAGACGAGTTAAAGTGATAGCCAAACTTCATAAAAACAGAATTACTCTTGTAATCTAAAGGGTTTGGTGCAATGCGATCTTTACCGGTATATTCTTGGGCTGAGAGCTGCTCAGTGCGATAAGGAATCTGCTCAAGCTGTTTGCGCTCTTCAGGCGTATATTCCGGAAATGTTCTCACTGGGAAATTATCGCGGTTCAACTTAGGCCTTGCACGAGGAGTACAATCTAATGTTGGGCAAGTATCTTCCACAATAAAAAAAGATCCTCCAGGAGCATTCTGTGCGGAACCTGGGTAAAGATCGTAGCGATTTTCAAAGCCGGTTATACGCCGAATATTATGTTTTAATTTATTTGCCTCGGAATGAATTTTGGTCTCTTTACCGTGTCGGTGAGTTGCAATAACAAGTGCTTCAAAACCACCCGCCTCACTAGCCGCTGCGATAGACTGTAAAAAATGGCTATTTTTGCTGGCATAAGAGGTCTTACTATCTAAGCCCCAATGCTGCCCCTCTTTAATAATATCCTGCGCATCTTTAGTACGAAAACCAATAGCACCACCTAGCGCACCAGAGCCATATTCCGCAGAACTTGCTCCTTTGCTTAACTCAATTGAACGAATGTTTTCATACTCAATCTCATTAATTGCACCACCATTAGCATCTGAACCTAGCGTATGATAATGCTGCGCTTGTGGTAGCCCATCAACAAGTAAGCTGACACGGTTTTTATCTACACCTCGAATGGCATAGCCACTACTTGCACCGCGACCTTGTTCCACCACCGAAATACCAGGGTCATAGCGAGTTAAATCACGAATACCAAGAATTTGATTTTTACTCATTTCGTGATAATTTTTCACTACTTTCCCCAAGCCAGTTACTTCGTTTTGACGTTCGTGAGCATAATGGCTCTCTGTCACAATAACTTCATCCAGAACAGCTAGATCGTTATTTTCTTCTATTTTTTTATTTTCAGTCGCAGCACCGTATGAATGAGAAAGAGCAAATAACACTGTTAAGGCAACAGGTGAATAGCGAAAATGATGATATTTCATTATCATTAGGTAGGGTCTCCTTTATTTAAATTTTGCAAATTTTTATAAAAAATTGCCCGCTTGCTATCTACAACCAGCAAAAGGGAATTATGATTATTTTTCTATTTGACGTTTTCCGCCGAATGTAATACTGACTTTATCTTTATCCGTTTCTGCACTATGTACAATACCACCTAATTCCGTCGCCTTAGGGCCATAAAAACCCCCTTCAAATTGAGCATTCATATGCACTACCGTGCCACCATTCGTACTTTTCGGATCAAGATTAAAACCAGAATCGCCCGTTTTGGCTGTGCCTGCAAAACCATTCCCTTTCAGCTCGCCTTCAAGTGTCAGCATTGGGCGTTCTTCAACACCATCATTAGCAATCAGCTTGCCATTAATTTTTTTATTAGCAAAATCTACATCGAATAGTGAACGAGTACCACTTTCGCTGTTACTTGGCGATTCAGCCCCTGCCGAGCCAGATTTACTGTACATTACCCCGTCCCAAGTACCTCGATATTTTACCGTCCCTGTTGGCAAATCTGCCACAGCTGTACGTTCTCCTACTAAATATTGGTGAGCAGTATCACTATTCTTATTTCCCTCGCTATAAATCCCAAATTTGACATAATCTAAATTATTACAGCAGACTGAAACTCGATACGTTTTACCATCAATAGTACGGGTAACCAAATCATCAAATTTCATCTCGGCAAAGCTTTTTTTGCCTTCCGCAATAAGTGGAATCTGCTTATTGTTAATAATCAAATGTGTCGCATTCCCGAAAGTATCCATCTCAGATTTATTTAAATCTTTAAGATTAATTTTGAAAGCATCTAAGGTACGTTCACTATCATTTTCTTTGGCATCTCGTTTACCGGCAAAGACAACAAATACCGACTTATCATCAGCTAAGAATTTACCGGCAAGTTCTTGAGCCTCCCCACCAAAAAATCCACCTTCAAGTGTCGTAGAGCTTTTACCAAAATAAGGATCATTGGCATTTTTTGCGTTTGCTTTACCAGAAAAGCGATTACCTTTAATTTTTGCATCAATATCGTAAATTGGTGTAATTTTTTGCTCTTTGATACGACTAACATACCCATTACGAACCAATGTTCCAGTCAAAGTTTTATTAGCAAAATCAGCCGTAAATTCTCCTGTATGCCCCATTGGTTTTGTAGAATCATCAACATTAATATCGTGACTATTTTCCGGTATGGCGCCAATATTGATGCCTGCGGAATTAGAAAAATATTTACTATCTCTCCCTTTTCTCGCATCGGTAGTAAAATCCCAATATCCTTTATAAGTAGCTTTTTGAGTAGGTATTGCTTTTGCCGGCTCTATACCTAAATAGTAAACATACCCATGTGCACCTATTCTCAAAATTTCGTTAGACTTTATTTCAGGTTTTGCACCAGAATGCAGAACATAGCCAGAACGGACAAAATTAAAATCTCTAGTATGCAACTTATGATTTCCATCATGAGTATGGCTAAATCCATCATCACTACTACCGTACTTTTTAACCTCTTCTTCATGCGGAATTTTTGTCAGATCTCCAGTAATCTCTGTTATATCACCAATAGGGGCTACATCTTCCCTCCCCTTCGGATGGAGATTACGACGCGGAATTTTGGCTGAAAAACCAAACCCCGGCTGCAATAAAGCTTCAGCTTCAGAAGCGCTTACTGTACGTCTTGCGTTACTATTATCATCTTGTAAACTTGGCTTTTTGGGGGTAGTTTTCGTTTGAGATTCAACTTTGGCAGATTGAACATCAAAGCTTCCACCATTTGAGGAACAAGCAGCAAGTAGCGCCGCATTAAGCAGTACAAAACTACTTTTAAGTTTAAACATAATGTCTCCTTTTAAATATCTTTATGAAATAATAATCATTATCATTTTAATTTATTATGTAAACTAATGTAAAGGTTTGAACTTTATTATTTTCAGGATCATGTTAATCATTTCAAGGTGGAAACGCTTGTTTTTAGATTAGATAAAAAATAAGGAGGGTCGAAATAGAGGGTATACAGAAAGTGCTTATAGCCAAAAAATAGTCTATTGTTATTGAATACAAACGGTCTATTTTGTCACATTTTTGCCAAATTTGGTTAAAAACCAACCGCTTGTAATCTTAACTGAATATAGATAGTTCTTTATTTTTTCTACAGATCTACAGGGTTGGGTTTACCGCAGAATTGTACTTGCCAGTAACCATCATCAGCGCCCGATAGTCTACAGAAAAAGTAGGAGAAACTGTGTTAATGTGATGAAATAAAGAACGTCAATCAACTAATAGTGGAAAACCGCCCAAATCTTTTAGGCGATTAACCATTGCACAGAAAAGTTCTGCCGTGCGCTCGGTATCATACAACGCAGAATGCGCTTGCTTACCGTCAAACGGGATTTTTGCCACTTGGCAGGCTTTTACCAACACGGTTTGCCCATACATAAAACCGGCAAGGGTAGCGGTGTCAAACATCGCAAAAGGGTGAAAAGGATCACGCTTGGCATTAATTCGTTTAATCGCAGCCTGTAAAAAGCCCTGATCGAACGCGGCATTGTGGGCAACAATCACCGCCCGTTGGCAGCCTTGCTCCTTCATTGCTCTGCGAACCATTTTGAACATTTCCGGAATCGCAATATTCTCCGCAACCGCACCTCTTAGAGGGTTATCAATATCAATCCCGTTGAATTTTAATGATTCAGGATTAATATTCGCCCCTTCAAATGGCGCAATATGAAAATGGCATTGTTGATCCGGCACTAGATAACCTTGCTCGTCCATTTTTAAAGTAATTGCCGCCAATTCCAATAAGGCATCAGTTTGGGCATTTAAGCCTGCTGTTTCCACATCAATCACAACCGGTAAATAGCCACGAAAACGATGCTTTAATAATTTATAATCTATTTGTTCCGTTGTCTGTTCCATTTATCTATCAACCTAAAATACAAGCGGTCTGATTTGCAAAATTTTTTACAAATCCGACCGCTTGAATATTCATATTCGCAAAAATTAGTTTCCTAACGCTGCTTTCGCATCTTTATTCTCAATAAATTCGATTTTATAACCGTCCGGATCTTCAGCAAAGGCAATCACAGTTGTTCCACCCAATACCGGGCCCGGCTCACGGGTAATTTTACCGCCTGCCGCACGCACATCTTCAATGGTTTTGTAAATATCATCTACGCCTAACGCAATATGGCCATAAGCCGTGCCTAGCTCATATTTATCCACACCCCAGTTATAAGTCAGCTCAATCACCGCACTTTCGCTTTCATCAGCATAGCCTAAAAAAGCGAGCGAGTATTTATACTGTTCGTTCTCACTTCTACGCAATAAGCGCATACCTAACACATCGGTATAAAACTTAATTGAGCGCTCTAAATCTCCAACTCGTAACATTGTATGTAAAATTCGCATATTTTCTTCCCCCTGAAGTTAAAAAACGACCCCTATTATGGCATAATCTTGGCTTAAAATCATTTTCTTTACACCTTTTGGGATTATTTATGGCTCACGATCACGATTCGCCGTCAAAACTTGAAATTTCAACCCACGCTGCACTGCCAATGGTATTAATGCTGTTTATTGAAATGGCTCTTAACTTCTACTCTGCACCGAAAAATTCAATTTTTATTTCTCCTTACTTATTGGCGTTTTTCGTGACCTCATTAATCAGCTTTTTAGTGCTATGGAAAGGCGAAATCTGCCGAGGACAAGCCAGCCGTTTAAGCTTTATTTTACCCTTTTTACTTATTTTCGCCGTAGGGAATTTCCTTTATTCCATAGGCTTTACGCCAAAGCATAACCCAATGGCGGTGGCAAGCATTGCTGCAGTTTTTGCCTGCTTAATCTACTTCCGCCTGCCGGAAGATCAAACCTTATATAACACATTGATGTATTGTGGTTTGGCTATATCAAGTATTGGTATTATCCAATATTTAGCCATTTATTGGTTTGAACTGCCTTCATTGTTTAACGGGATTCGAGCCAACAATTTCGCCCAAGTGCTGTTAGGCATTTTATTAGCCGGCTGGTATTTAATGTTAGCGAAAAGCCGTTTAGATGTTTTCCTCAAGCTATTAGTCAAAGCAGCCCTTGTAGTGCTAATCCTCAATTATTGCTGGACAGCTTTTGTGCTTTATCAACATCTACAAATTATGCCTGATATGCCATTGCTTTCATTTAGCATCTATTTTGCAGCACAATTTGTGATTTTATTGATGTTGGCGTGGTTATTACTTGGAAAAAACATCAAAAATCCGACCGCTTGGACAGTTGCTACGCTGTTAGCGATTTTATACCCTTTCGCTAATGTAGTCTGATTTATGAAACGGGCATTAAAATTTTTCGGCATTGCAACCGTTCTATCTGTTGCGGCAATCTACTATTTTTTAATGCCCAGCCACTATCTTGCCACGCCGATTAACTGGATTTTGCCGAAAGCGTGGAAAGTTCAACTCCCACAAGGCTTAAACCTGAATTGGCAAGGCTCATCACTTGCTCAATTTCAACTCTCTTATCGAGATTGCCCGCTACTAAGTGCCGATAAAACCGATTTGGGTTGGATTGAGAAAAACCATCTTTCTGTCGATAAATTGGATATTGATTACCGCTGCCTTGCCTTGTTTCCACAAAATGAACACAGCAATTCCGACACTTCACTCAACGCATTGCTGGCGGTTATTCCTGATGGGGAAGCGACTATCCACTCCCTTAACTGGAAAAATTTGCCTGCCGATTTCAATCCAAGAATTACGCAGTTATTCGAGCAAACCTCTATTAACCTTTCGCTTTCAAAGGGTGGAATTCAAGCAACTGCCGCCCAACAAGCGGTCGATTTTGCTGCACATTTTGCAAACGGCAAACTCAATGCCAAGCTGGATTATCACCCCAACCGACAAGAACAACATCACCTCACGCTTACTGCCGATATTGAGGACAATTTTACTCAACTGCCGCCTACTCTTTCCGCGGAATATGCTTGGCAATTATCGGATGAAATCATCGCCAATAAAGCCCTGCAAAAAGGGCGTTCCACTCTCAGTTGGCAAAAAAATGCCGAACAAAAGTTGCAGGGCAACTGGCAGGTTGAACTTGCTAAAAGTGAAAACAATAAACTGGATTTCCCTTTTCTGTTTGATGGGGAAAGCCTAGAAATTCAACAAGGGCGGTTTGATTGGCACCTAACCCAACAATTTCCACTGCAAGGGTTTGTTAGCACCAAGCTCACACCGAAATCATTCAACCAAAACGGCTTTTTTCCGCTCAAAACGGCGATTCGTATCAGCCTGCTTTCCCAAAACAGTTGGGGTAAAGGTAATATTGTAATCTCTAATTCAGAGGGAGAAATTACCGAAAAAGGGCTGAATTTACCGCTTCGCTTAACAGGTAATATCAAACACGGCAATTTTATTCTTTACAGTAGCGTGCCACTGGATTTTCAAGGTAATTTTGACGATTTAAGCGTAAAATTTTTGCCTAGCTCATTGCTTCGTCTGACCGGTAAAGAGCGGTATTTAACTATTGAAGATTTACGTTTTCCGCTTGCCGGAATCAAAATTGACAAGCACGGCATTCACGGACGACTGCACGCAATTTTAAGAGGGCAAAGCCCTGATTTTAACAAAATCGAGTTCCATTTAGACGGACAAGCACAAAATTTTAAGGCCGGAGCCTTAACTTTTTTCCAAGATCCTAAAGATGCCAACGCAGTAAAAGACAGTTGGAAATGGCGAATTTGGGGAACATCTACCCTCAAAGCCTTCAACAGTAAAGTGAATTTAAGCGGCAGAGGACAATGGCATAAACAGCTTGTGCGGTTGGAAGAACTCAAAGGCGATTTAGCCACCGTAAAGCTGGCAGATACAACCATTTCTAAAATCACGCTTAACAATACGCAAGCTATTCGATTTAATGTTAAAAAATTCACCCTTGACGGAGCGGTAATGTTGCAATCGCCTGAGATTGCCTTCAGTTATGGCGGTGTGCTACCCAAACCACGAGTGAATCTCGCCTTTGATGGTGAAGTCGAAAAACTACGTTTTAAAGGAGCGGTGAATACCACCGAACTCGGCCCACTCAAACTGTTCGCCCGCCGCCAATTAAGCCAAGATGCCAGCCAAATTATCGGCAAACTTTATTGGCCGGAGCAATCTGCTCAAGGATTCCAGCCGCTTTTTCCGTTTCGAAGCCAATGGGTGATCAACAACGGTACAATTCGGGGCGAAACGGCGTTTAGTGCCGGCAGTAAAAACGGGCTGATTGCCGGTGGGCATTTAGCCATTCGTAACGGCGGTTTATCTTTGCCTAATGGCGAGGCAAAAGGGATTGAATTTTCGCTTCCCTACCGCTACCAAAACGGACGCTTTCATTTCGGAGCCAAAAAGCCGCTTGATGTAAAAATTGCTCAGATTAAATTAGGTGATTTAGCATTAGATAACGCTTCAATGAAACTCAACGGTTACTACCCTTATACCAAGGCGAAGCCATTGAATTTAAGTGAATTATCTTTTGAGCTTTTTGGCGGTAAGCTGAATATAAAACGCTTTGCACTGCCACAAACCGAGCTGGCTTATCTTAATTTAGAGCGGATTGATTTTGAGCAAATTTTACAATTTATGCAATATCAGCAAATTGATCTCAAAGGCAAAGCCAATGCCATCTTGCCGTTTTGGTTAAGTGGAAAACCTTGCTATATTTGCGATGGCTTACTGACACAGGCGGAAACCTCCTATTTAACCTTTACCCCTGAATTATTGTCAGAAATGCAGAAAAGTGGTTACACCGAGCAAATTTTGTTACATTTGGTAGATAAAAGCACGATTAATGATTTTCGCAGTCTGATTAATGTCGGGCCGAAAGGCGATTTAGTATTAGACGGAAAATTAAAATTATCTTCCAATCAAAATAAATCAAAAGTGAATTTAAACTATAATCACCGAGAAAATATGTTTGATTTGTGGCACTTAATTAACTATGGCTCACAATTTGAACAAAAATTAGAAAATTACCTCTATCAAAAACTGGAACGATGATAAAGAATGGAATAAATATGAAACCGGCCACATTTTATTTTGCAATATTTTTACTGAATTTGACCGCTTGTACGCCAAAAGTACAGCTTGAAACGCCAAGTGAAGGCATTACGATTAATATGAATGTGGTCGTTGATCACCGCATTGATGTGAAGATGGACGAGAAATCCCGAGCGGTGATCACGAAAAGTGAAAACAAAACGAAAAATTAGCTGAAGATGACCATTTGGTGATCTTTAAATTGTGCATAAATATCGGCTAATTTTTCCCCTGTCGGTAGCACTAAATCAGGCGTTAAATCAAACATCGGCACAATCACAAACTCCCGATTTTTCATCTCGATATGCGGCACGTTCAAACGCTCGGTTTGAATTTGCTGATTGCCGTACAAAATAATATCCAGATCTAAAGTTCTCTCCCCCCAACGGCGTACACGCACTCTGCCCTGTTCGTTTTCAATGCTTTGTAATTTATCCAGCAACGCTGTGGGCGATAAGTCGGTACTAAATTTCGCTACCGCATTAACATAATCAGGCTGATCTTGCGGCCCGACAGGCTTTGAGCCGTAAAACGGGCTGATTTCAAACTCATTTGCAAATTTTTTCAATTTTTCGACCGCTTGTTTAAGCTGTTCAAGCGGATTATCAAGGTTTGATCCTAAGGCGATATAGACTGTTTCCATCATTTTCCTTTCCTAAAAAGTAGGGGCTAAAAATCTTTCACCCTAAATAATATTTAAAATAAGGGCGAAAAATTTTTCGCCCCTACCATATTATTCTGCTTTCGCAGATTTTGATTTTTTCTTAAAGGTTCTGCAGCGACGTTTTTTCTTCGCTTCAGGTTGAACATTCGGTAAATGACGAACCGATTTCAGCAATTCAGTACGCTGACCGTCATTGCTAAATTGGTATTCGTGCCACCAAGCGGAAAGTTCAACCAAATCGCCGCCTTCAATTTCTGCACGCATCACTAATAAATCAAACCCTGCACGGAATTTGACGTGTTCAAGGGTTTGTTGCGGTCGGTTGCCACTTCGTTTCATCATCTGAAATTGCAATGCCCAAATATCTCGAATGACTGAAGTGTGTCTGCGGTGCAACGCAATCGCCTTGCAACTTTCCGCCAGCACATCATTTGCTGCCAGCATCATTGCATCGTGGCTGTTGAAGCCACCTTCGTTTTTAAGCTGCTCCATTTTCTCCCGGAGCGGATACCAAAGTAGTGCAGCAAATAAAAACGCAGGATTTACCGGTAATTTATCGGCAATTCGCTCATCAGTTGAATTTAACGCTTTGGTAATCATTCTTTCGGCATAGGAATCACCTTTGGCAGTAAAAAATGCCGGCAATACCGGAAACAAGAATTGCCATAGTTCATATTCACGCAAAAGCTGATAAGTTTTCAGCCCTGCACCGGTTTGTAATAATTTGAGTGATTCATCAAACAAACGGGCTGCCGGAATGTTGGTTAACAACACAGCCATATCCCGAATTGGGGAGGCAGTGGCTTTATCCAAGAACATATCCAACTTCGCCATAAAACGAACGGCTCGCAACATTCTCACCGGATCTTCTTGGTAACGAATAGTAGGCTCTCCGATAAGCGAAAGTTTACCTGCTCGTAAGTCTTCAATGCCGTTGAAGAAATCAAAAATAAGATTGCGTTTTATATCGTAATATAAGGCGTTTACGGTGAAATCACGGCGCTCTGCATCTTCACGGAGCGTACCGTAAACATTATCACGCAGTAGCATTCCTTCATCGCTGACTTTAGAAATTTTGTCATTGCGATGAGATTCGTGTCCAGCACGGAAAGTCGCCACTTCAAAAATTTCACGACCATACACAATATGTGCTAAGCGGAAACGACGACCAATTAAACGGCATTGTCTGCCAAAAATACGCTGAATTTCTTCAGGTCTCGCATTAGTCGCAATATCGAAATCTTTAGGCTTTTTCTCCAAGAGTAGATCTCGAATACAGCCACCTACAATATAAGCTTCATAACCGGCAATCTGCAATTTATCGACAATCGAAATTGCATTTTTAGGAAAATCCTTCGGGCTAATTCCATATTGGCTGGCATTTACTGCAAATTTCTTGTGTAACAAATGAGAAGGAGGATTATCTTGTTGTTTCTTCCCACTCTTGTGAAGTTTATTCTCTGTGATTTTAGGCTCTGAGCGTTTAGGACGATGATTTTTTAGCTCAGTCCTTTTTTCACTCACTACTTTTTCATTTTTCTGAGCCGACTTTTTAGGCTTCGAAAATAATGATTTAATATAATTAAAAATAATACACCTCTAAATAGTAAATGCCTCTTAAAAAAGAGGCACCCTGTAAAGTTGATTATAAGCCTAGCTGCTTTTCTCGAATTTCAGCTAAAGTTTTACAGTCAATACATAAATCAGCTGTTGGGCGTGCTTCTAAACGTTTAATCCCAATTTCTACACCACAAGTTTCGCAAAAACCGTAGTCATCTTCTTGAATTTTGTATAATGTTTGCTCAATCTTTTTCAGTAACTTACGCTCACGATCTCGATTACGTAGCTCTAAGCTAAATTCTTCTTCTTGGCTTGCGCGGTCATTTGGATCAGCAAAATTAGTCATATCTTCTTGAAGTTGGCTTTTTGTACGCTCCGCTTCTTCCATAATTTGGCTATGCCACGCTTTCAGAATTTTAGTGAAATGCTCACGTTGGGCTTCATTCATATATTCTTCATCTTTTTTCGGCTCATAAGGCTCAACGCCAGCTAATGCCAATAAACCAAGAGATGTGGTTTTAGCCACTTGAGTCATAGATCTACTCCTTGTTTGGAATTTTCATCGTTAAAATTATATCCGAATAAAACTAGCTTACTTTTAACTTACTTTTTTCGGGCTTTTTTGTAATGGCGGCTATAAATAACACGAAATGGAGTAACTAAGCAAATAAATTTGCAAAAATTTTGCATGCGAGTTGATTTATTTCGCAAAAAACAATAGCCGAATTAAGATTCGGCTATTTTTACAATGCTTTCTTTCTCCTTTATATCTACCAACTATTTGCCCAAGTAGCGAGCCATTTCTGAATAGTGTCGGAAGAAGGCGGATCAAAGCTTAATATTTTATAAGTAGGCATTTGGCTAAACGCAGGATCTGTCCCCTCAAGTAACACAGGATTCATCACATTATGGTATGAAATAATGTGCTGAGATTCAGGCTGGTGTAAAAATGCCAGAAATTGATTCGCCAACGCTTTTTGTTTGCTTGTTTTGAGAATAGCCGCATTTTCAACTTGAGTAAGATGCCCCTCCTCAAAGGCTGCTGCCACATATTTATCGGTCTTATCATACCATTGATGATATAAAGGCGAAGTAGTGTAACTTAACACTAGGTCTGATTCCCCTTTTAAAAAGGCACCATAAGTTTCAGACCAGCCTTTTCCAACCGTTACCGTATGTTTAGCCAATGTTTTCCAAGCATTTTCTGCCTCATTATCATACACTTGGTTCACCCATAATAGAAAACCTCGTCCAACACTACTGGTTCTCGGATCTTGATAAATCACTTTTAAATCTTGGCGTTCTACCAACTCTTTTAGGCTTTTAGGTGGATTAGCTAACTTTTCTTTATCATAAATAAAAGCGTAAGATCCCATATCATAAGGGAAGAAAATCTTATCTTTAATTTCCAATTTGGTTTTTGCCTCAAATTCGCTAAATAAACCTGATTTTTCAGCTTCCGGCTGTAAGAAATTATCAATACCGACCACGACATCGGCTTTTGTTTTTTTCCCTTCTAAACGTAAGCGGTTAAACATCGTGACACTATCGTCAAACGGCATAAATTTAAGATCACAGCCACACACCTTCTCAAAATTCTGTTCTAATTTAGCTGCCGGGCCATATTCCGAGGCAAAAGAGCTATAGGTATAAACCGTTAAAGTTGGCTGATTAGCGAATGCTACTGTGCTTAATAAAGCAAATGAAGATAAAATGAATTTCATAAAGTGTCCTTCTAAATTAAATGAATAGAAGGATTTAAGAGAGGCAAATTTGCTATCTCAAATCCCTACGCTGATATTAATCAGATCAGGTTCTATGGGTATTTCTCAGCAACAAGCGGTGTGATTTAGTGAAAAATTTGCAAAGTTTCGCTCAAAAACAACCGCTTGTAGCACCCCAATGAGAACGCCGTATTGTAGAAAGTTTACTGCTGAATTTCAACCATAAGCAAACGTTTGCCATTGCCCCTAAAAATCATTATACTATCGCCCTAGTCCAAATAAGGAACTAGAAATGAATCGCATACATCATAATATATACAAAATCCCCCACAGCTACGCATCTTTGTTTGAGGCGTAGCTGTTTTTTTATTCATTTCTTAACTTAATCTCAACGCCCTCCTTGCTTTGATAAGCCAATAGTTAAGCATGGGCGTTTGTTACGTAAATTCACCATATCGAAAGGAACAGCATAAATGAGCCAACTGATTCGTACCCTAAAAGGTCATATCCGTGATGAAATCATCAAGCAAGGCGGCTGGGTAAATGCACATGCACACGCAGACCGTGCCTTTACTATGACACCAGAAAAAATCACTGTTTACCAAAATGCGAATCTGCAACAAAAATGGGATTTAGTCGATGAAGTGAAACGTAATTCTACGGTGGAAGACTACTACCGCCGCTTTTCACAAGCGATTGAGTTAATGATTTCTCAAGGAGTGACTGCCTTCGGAACCTTTGTCGATATTGACCAAGTGTGCGAAGACCGAGCTATCATTGCGGCTCATAAAGCCCGTGAAGTCTATAAAAACGACATTATCCTCAAGTTTGCCAACCAAACGCTCAAAGGCGTGATTGAGCCAAATGCAAAAAAATGGTTCGATATTGGATCTGAAATGGTGGATATGATTGGTGGCTTGCCTTACCGTGACGAACTGGATTACGGCAAAGGGCTAGAGGCAATGGATATTTTAATGGATAAAGCCAAATCGCTCGGCAAAATGCTCCACGTCCACGTTGATCAATTTAACTCACCTAAAGAAAAAGAGACCGAACAACTGTGTGATAAATCGATTGAGCATGGTATGCAAGGGCGAGTGGTTGCCATTCACGGAATTTCCATCGGTTCGCACCCGAAAGAATATCGAAAAATGCTTTACCAAAAAATGCGTGATAGCCAAATGATGGTTATTGCCTGTCCGATGGCGTGGATTGATAGCGGACGTAAGGAAGATTTACAACCGTTCCATAACGCTTTAACCCCTGCTGATGAACTCATTCCTGAAGGCATTACCGTTGCTATCGGCACAGATAATATTTGCGATTATATGGTCCCACTTTGTGAAGGGGATATGTGGCAGGAATTAAGCCTTTTATCAGCAGGCTGTCGTTTTACTAACCTAGAAGAAATGGCAAATATTGCTAGTATCAATGGTCGAAAAGTACTGGGTTTAGTCTAACCGAATAAATGAAAGGCGAACCCTTAGGTCCGCCTTTAATAACAGCATAACCGATTATTTAAACAAGTTACCCAAAATCCCTTTTGCCGCTTGAGCTAATAAGTCATTTGCATCAAAGTTTTTTAAGTCTTCAACATTACCATTCGGGGTTAAAGTATCCACGATTTTTGGCAAGAACTGGGCTAATAAATCGCTCGCATCAGCAGCATCAACACCCGCTTCTTGAGCCACATTTTGAATGTTTTTTTGCCCGAACACATTACTGATTTGTTCGCCCGAAACAGGTGCATTATCTTCATCGCTGCTGATCCAAGTACGTAACACATTATCTAATCCGCCTTGTTGGAATTTGGCAATCAGCCCTTCAATCCCACCTTGTGAGGCGAGTAAATTTTGAATTAATTGAGTTGCAGTTGATTGGTTATTGCCACTCAATACTGAAGAAGCCAATGAACCTAAAATATTTCCTAACATAATTTCTCCTATGCAAGCGGTACAATTTTGCGAAAATTTTGCAAAAAAACAGCAAACTTCGACCGCTTGTAATCACTTTAACGAGCTAAAATAGCTCGCACTCTTTCCAAATCTTCCGGCGTATCCACCCCCACTTGCGGGGCTTCTTTCGCCAGTTCGATATGAATTTTTTCACCGTGCCATAAGGCTCTTAATTGCTCAAGAGACTCAAGTTGTTCTAATTGTGTCGGCTGCCACGCCACATATTGCTTCACAAAGCCGGCTCGATAAGCGTAAATGCCGATATGGCGTAAATAACCTTGAGCAGCAACAAAACTGTCATCACAATCTGGGAAACTGTCTCTGGCAAACGGAATGCTGGCTCGGGAAAAATAGAGTGCCATTCCGTTTTTGTCTGCCACCACTTTCACCGCATTCGGGTTAAATAGCTCTTCTCGGGTCACTAATTTCACCCCAAGTGTTGCCATATTGACTTGATAAGTGTCTAAATTGCGAGCTACTTGAGCAACAATTACCGGTGGAGTCAGCGGTTCATCACCCTGAATATTCACAATAATTTCGCTGTCGGCAATCTGCATTTTTTCGATCACTTCCGCCAAACGCTCAGTGCCAGAATTGTGTTTCTCCGAAGTCATACACACTTCTGCCCCAAAAGATTGAGCGAGGGCTTCAATTTCAGGGTGATCAGTAGCGATAATCACACGGCTTGCTCCGGCAAGTTGAGCTTTTTCCCAAACGTGTTGAATCATCGGTTTGCCTGCAATATCCAACAATGGCTTGCGAGGCAAACGGCTAGAAGCGTAACGAGCAGGAATAATTACAGTGAATTTCATAAGCTATCCTTATGCTTCTTGAGCATCTAAGAAACGTTCTGCATCAAGGGCTGCCATACAACCTGTGCCGGCAGAAGTAATCGCTTGGCGATAGTTGTGATCCATTACATCACCTGCGGCAAATACACCTTCTACAGAAGTAGCGGTAGCATTGCCTTCCAAACCTGATTTTACTTTAATGTAGCCGTTTTCAAGTTCTAATTGCCCTTCAAACATTGCCGTATTCGGTGCGTGACCAATCGCCACAAAGAAACCATCAACCTTAATTTCTTCGCTCAATTCTTCTTTGGTTGATGTTAAACGTAAGCCGGTAACGCCCATATTATCGCCTAGTACCTCATCAACAGTACGGTCGGTATGTAGAATAATTTTGCCTTCTTCAATACGTTTTTGCAGACGACCAAGCAAGATTTTTTCAGCGCGGAAGCTGTCACGGCGGTGAATTAAATGCACTTCGCTTGCTAAATTTGCCAAATAAAGGGCTTCTTCCACGGCAGTATTTCCGCCGCCAACCACAGCAACCGGTTTATTGCGATAGAAGAAGCCATCACAAGTTGTACAAGCCGACACGCCTTTGCCTTTGAAATGCTCTTCAGAAGGCAAACCTAAGTATTTCGCCGAAGCACCGGTGGCAATAATTAACGCATCACAGGTGAAGGTGTGTAAATCCCCTTTTAGCGTGAATGGGCGTTTAGATAAATCCACGGAATGAATATGATCAAACACAATCTCGGTTTCAAATTTTTCAGCGTGTTTGAGCATTTTATTCATTAGCTCGGTGCCGGTAATTTGCTCAAATTCCCCCGGCCAGTTCTCGATTTCATCGGTTGTGGTGAGCTGCCCACCTTGTTGCATACCGGTGACTAAAACCGGGTTTAAATTGGCACGGGCGGCATACACCGCTGCGGTATAACCGGCAGGCCCTGAGCCTAAAATTAAAAGTTTGGTGTGTTTAGTGGTCATAATGAATCCTCTGAATAAATATTACTGCTTATTTTAGCCTAAATTTCAGTTCAACTCTATTTTCGTTTTCGCTCATCTTTTTTCGATTTTGTGACAAAGTTAACAGAAATCCGGCAAGTTTTCTTGTAAATTGTGACAGTTTAATTCATTTAAAAGGGGCAAAAAGATGAAAAAATTAATTAATTCAATAGAAACCGTCTTAGATGAGCAACTTTCCGGTTTTGTGAAAGCACATTCTGATTTAACACTTAACACAGAACCTGTCTATATTTACCGCACGCCTCCAAGTAATCAACCTAAAGTAGCCCTTATTTCCGGTGGTGGGAGCGGACACGAGCCAATGCACGCCGGTTTTATCGGTAAAGGAATGTTAGACGGAGCTTGCCCCGGAGCAATCTTTACATCTCCAACGCCGGATCAAATGTTTGAATGCGGTTTAGCGGTTGATCGTGGCGAGGGCGTGTTGCTCATCATTAAAAACTATACCGGCGATGTGCTGAATTTTGAAACGGCTACCGAGCTACTTGCAGATAGCGGTGTAAAAGTCGCAACCGTATTGGTTGATGATGATGTGGCAGTAAAAGACAGCTTATATACTGCCGGTCGCCGTGGTGTTGCAAATACGGTATTGATTGAAAAGCTATTAGGTGCTGCAGCGGATAAAGGCTATAGCTTATCCGAATTAGCCAAATTAGGGCATCAGTTAAACAATAACGGGCATTCTATCGGAATTGCCTTATCTGCTTGTACTGTGCCGGCTGCCGGTAAGCCATCATTTACTTTAGCTGAAAATGAGATGGAATTTGGGGTAGGTATTCACGGAGAACCGGGCATTGAACGTCGCCCTTTTGAAAATCTGGATAGTACCGTGAAACAAATGTTTGAGACCTTAATTGCTCACGGCGATTATCAACGTAAAATTCGCCATTGGAATACACAAACCCAACAATGGAATGAAATCGAAGAAAGCAAAGTGGCATTGAAAAAAGGTGATCGTGTCATTGCTTTAGTTAATAACTTAGGAGCAGTGCCACTCTCAGAACTTTACGCAGTCTATGATGCATTGGAAAAAGAGTGCCAAACTTTCGGCTTAAACATTGAACGCTGCCTTGTAGGATCATATTGTACCTCGCTGGATATGCAAGGTATCTCTATCACATTACTGAAAGTTGATGAGGATATTCTCAAACTATGGGATGCTCCGGTAAATACACCGGCAATGCGTTGGGGTGAGTAATTAGATTGAAAGGATAAGTTATGACAATATCAAAACAACAGATCTTAAAATGGCTTGAAAATTGCCAACAGGTAATGACTGAAAAACGGGATTATTTAACCGAATTGGATACCGTTATTGGCGATGGCGATCACGGTTTAAATATGCAGCGTGGATTTAGTAAAGCACTTGAAAAAGCCCATACCGTGCAAGATAAAGATATCGGCACCCTGCTTAAAACCGTTGGAATGACATTATTATCGCAAGTAGGGGGAGCGAGCGGCCCTCTCTATGGTTCATTTTTTATTAAAGCGGCTCAAGGTGCTACAGGCAAAGAGCAACTGAGCTTTAACGAGTTACTGGCACTTCTACAGCAAGGAGCAGAAGCTATCGTACAACGTGGACACGCACAAGTTGGCGATAAAACGATGTGTGATTTATGGCTGCCATTACTCGAAGACTTAGCTCAAGCCGATAGCACTCAACCAATTGCTCAAATCTTATTACAAGCGGTCGAAAAAGCAGAAAATTTTGCAAATCAAACCGCTCCATTAATGGCGAAAAAAGGGCGTGCCAGTTACTTGGGGGAACGTAGTATCGGGCATACCGATCCGGGAGCAACGTCCAGCTACTATATTTTTAAAGCCTTAGCTGAAGCATTACAGTAGGAGGGGTAAATGGTTAATTTAGTGATTGTTTCACATAGTGCTAAACTGGCGGAAGGCGTGGGGGAAATTTTGGCTCAAATGGCACAGGGGGGCTGTAAAATCGCCCTTGCCGGCGGCATTGAGGATACCTCAAATCCTATCGGCACTGATGCGGTAAAAATAATGCAAGCGATTGAATCGGTATTTAGCCCAGACGGTGTGATTGTGTTTGTCGATTTAGGCAGTGCAATTTTAAGTACCCAAACCGCCATAGATTTACTGGAGCCGGAACTTGCCGAAAAAGTGATCATTAGCTACGCTCCTTTAGTTGAAGGTGCTTTTGCTGCTGTAGTTGCAGCCTCTGCCGGCGATAGTTTAGAAGCGGTATTAAATGAAGCGAACGAAGCCGCTGCTCTTAAGCAGGAACAAGCCAATTAGTAAAAATGCCGTATCGAAAAATACGGCATTTTAGTTTTATTAGTACAATAGTGAATAAAGCTGTCTTCTAAATTTCGGCACAATCGGGTCTGTACCCAGTGCAGATAAGATTGCCAGAAATTGGCTTTTTACCTCGCCGTTCGCTACATTTAAATCCGATTTTAACCAATCAAACAGTAACGTGAGTGCTTCTTCATTTTTATGAGCTTGGTGTAGCTGATTCGCTAGCTTAATTGCAATTTCAGGGGTTTTGCTGTTCGCATAATCCACTTGAAGTTGCTGTAATTCCGGCGATTCACTCGCTTGTTCCAATAATTCGATTTGAGCTTGTAAACCGTGCCATCGGCTGTCTCTGTCTTGAATCGGAATTGCTTTAAGGATTTCACGAGCCTCTTCCACGCTTTTCATTGCAATGTAAGTTTCGGCATAGAGCAAAGCGAAATCGCTGTTTTTCTTATCCGTCATTTCCCACGCTGATTTCAGCAGCGGTAAGGCTTCGGTATAACGTTGATCTTGCAATAACTCCAATGCTTGTTGGAATTTCAGATCTTCCTCTTTCGGTAAAATATTTGCCAGACGAATCCGCAATTCCTGCTCACTCACCACACCTTGAATCGCATCAATCGGCTGACCGCCGGCAAACAAATAAAGCGTTGGAATTTGCTGAATGCGAAATTGGGCAGCCAATGCTTGTTGCTCATCACAATTTACCGTCGCCAATAAAAATTGGTTAGGGTTTTCATCCGAAATACGACGTAGTAAGGCATCCATTTCCAATGAAGCCACTTCTCTTGGCGAAATAAAATGAAACACCGTCGGCACTTGTGCCGCTGCTGCCCATACTTCACTAAAATTCTGCTCGTTTACATTTACAAAGTAGTCCATACAAAACCTTCTTAAGCTAAAAATTACTTTTTATATTGTAGCATTAATAAGAAGTTTCAATAGGTAGCCCGTTTCTCTCCCACGCTTCAAAACCACCTTTTACACTATAAACATTTTCAAACCCTTGTTCGATTAAAAATTGCGCGGTACTTTGGCTACTGACACCGTGATAGCAAATCACAACCACAGGTTCGTCATAATCGACCTCATCTAAAAACTTACCATAACTCTGGTTGGTTAAATGAAACGCATCCTGTGGGTGGCTGTAAACATAACGGCGGGCATCACGTACATCAGCAAGTACTGCACCTTCATTTTCCATTAATTCCCAAGCCTGTTGCGGGCTAATTTCTTTAAATGTAGTTTCCATAATCACTTTCCCTCAAAAAACGTGCAACTATACCATAAAATTCTAAAAAGAATGGCTATTATTCCAAGTTGAAAATTTGATGTTTGTCAGATATAATTGCGAACTATTTTCAAATGCACTGATTTAAAACTGCCACAGTTTGAGGATTTTATGGAGCAATTATTTCAATTTTTAGAACATTATACTGACTTTGTTATATTAGGATTACTAGGCTTATTAAGCGTAATCTGCCTTTGGAAAGCTATTGAACGTATTATGTTTTATTCCAAAGTAGATATTTCAAAATACGATACCCTCGAAGAATTAGAAATCGATTTAACCCACAATTTAACTACCATTTCGACTATCGGCTCTAATGCCCCTTATATCGGCTTATTAGGAACCGTTGTCGGTATTCTTTTAACTTTCTATCATTTAGGTCAATCAGGTGGTGATATTGATGCAGCCTCTATTATGGTAAACCTTTCTTTAGCTCTAAAAGCCACTGCTGTCGGTATCTTAGTGGCAATTATTGCAATGGTTTTCTACAATGGTTTTGGTCGTAAAGTGGAAGAAAACAAACTGAAATGGTTGGCATTACAATCAAAAAAGCCTCATCAAGCGGTGTGATTTAGTCCATTTTTTGCAAATTAATAAGGCAGAACAATGAAAAAATTCGATGAAATCAACATCATTCCATTTATTGATATTATGTTGGTATTACTGGCTATCGTGTTAGTTACCGCCTCTTTCATTTCTCAGGGCAAAATCCAAGTAAATGTACCGAAAGCAAGTACAACACAGCCAATGAAAGTAGACGATTTAGCGAAGCTTTTAACCATTACCGAAAATAATGAGTTTTTCTTTAATGATCAAGCAATAACTAAAGAGCAATTAATTGCTGAAGTTGCCACTTGGGATAAAAGCCAAAAAGTGTCACTCAAAGTTGATGGTGCAGTCGCCTTCGAAAAATTTGTGGAATTAACCGATATCCTTTCTGCAAATGAAATTAAAAATGTGGCAATCATTACTAAAAAAGAAACTGCTCCAGCACCTTCAAGCACACCTGATAGCCCTGCACAAGTGCCAGCAGTCGCACCTTAAATAGGGTAAACAGGTATGAAAAAAAAACATTCTCGTATCGGCTTAGTGGCATCTTTGGCTATTCACACTGCCTTAATTGGTGGCACTTTTGCTTGGTTACATAACCACAAAGTGGAAAAAATTGCCGAGCAAAACTCTCTTTCTATGGAAATGGTGGCAGCATTATTAGAGCAACCTCAGGTTGCTGTTGCTCCGGATCCCATTACCGAAGAGGTCAAAGAAATCGAACCGGAGAAGGCAGAAGTACCACCTGAACCTAAGCTTACTCCGGAGCCAACTCCAGAGTCGGAGGCAATTCCAGATCCTACGCTAAAGCCGAAAAAGGAAAAACCGAAAGAAGAAAAGCGTAAAGAGCGACACCACCATAAACATAATCATCGTCACAAAGAGAAAAGGGAAGAGCTACAAGAGCAAGAAAAGCCGAAAGATAAGCCTAAAGAGCGCCCTAAACATCATCACAAGCATATTAAAGCATTAGAGCGCGGGCCAGAGATAAAACAAGGTATTGTCGCCAAAGCGATTCCAAATGCGGCTGAAGGTGAAAAAGTGGTTGCTGGTGTGGTTGGAGGGCAAAAAAACGGTTCGCCAAATTCAACTTCAACTACAGGCTCTACAAATGGCGGAGCAAGTGGTGGTAACGCCAGTGAACTTGCTGCTTATAAAGTCGCATTACAGCGAGCATTACAGCGTAAGGCGAATAACTCTTACCCTCAGCGTGAAAAAATGATGCGGAAAACCGGTACAGTTACGATTAAATTTACCGTTACATCGTCCGGTTCAATTACAAATGTATCCGTACTCAATTCATCGGGAAATAGTAATTTAGATAACGCTGCGGTACGCAGTGCAGAAGGTTTGAGTATGCCTCCGCCACCGGCAGGCTTCCCTCCTACGGTAACAGTACCGGTAAGATTTGCCCTTGAATAAGAACCTGCCCTCAAAAGCAATTTACTTTTGAGGGCTTTTTATTGCAAAAAATTGACTAAAAATGACCGCTTACTGCTTGCGAATATCGCTATTTCTCACATTCGGACTCACTTCACCCGTACGAGTTTCTGTGCTTAACGAGGTAGAATTTACTTTCGTAAAAGTATAATCCGCTTTGCTAAATTCACCTGTTTGATTATTTAAGAAAAAATTGCGGTACTCTTTTACCCATAATGCCGTTGCACCACAAACTGCCACAGGCATAACTACTAAATTCACAAATGGAATCATCGTGAATAGGCTCACCAAAGCACCAAAGGTAAAATTTAAAGTGCGAGACTGCGACAACGCATTTCGCATACGCTGAAAACTGATTTTATGGTTATCAAACGGATAGTCACAATATTGAATGGCAATCAACCAAGCACCGAAGATAAAAGTCAACACAGGTACTACGGTTTGTCCAACCACAGGCAAAAAGCCCAACACAAAAAGAGCAATCAGCCTTGGAATGCTATACATCATTTTTTGCCATTCTCGTTTCAGCATTCGAGGCACATCTTTTAACATTGCACCGAATGACATATCGCCCAAAGGCTCGCCGGTAAGTTGCAGTTCGACTTTTTCTGCTAATAACGCATTAAAGGGAGCAGCAACAAAGTTAGCCAAGGTAGTAAAAGCAAAATAAAATCCCACTAATATCATCAAAAAAATTAGTGGAATCAGTACAAAGCTAAGCCATTCCAGCCAGCTTGGCAGTAACATATCCAACAAGCCACCGATATTGGCAAAAAATCCCCAAATCAGCCCTACCATCAGCACGGTATTAATAAGAATTGGGAAAATCACAAAAGGCAAAAATTGACGTTGTAACAATAACCGCCAGCCATATATAAAATAATGAAAGCCTAATCCGACTTGATTTTGCGGCTCAGAAAAAACTGAAGACATAATGATTCCTTATTTTCTATCAAAATTAATCAGAAATATGGTAAGCTACGCACATTATTTTCGCAAATATGAAAATACATTTTTTATTGATTATTTGATAAAGAGGACACAATGGAACTGCATATTATTTTTTTTATTCTTGCCGGGCTACTGATTGCTGTACTAATTGGATTTAGCCTTTGGTCCGCTCGTCGTGAAAAATCAAATATTTTTTCAAATACATTCTCGACTAGACCTATTGCTGTACCACCACAGAATAATAAAATGAGCAATAGCATCCCAACCTCATTACAGCCACAAAATGAGGATTATCAAGCAATGTCTGTGCCGGAAGAAAATCCGCAACAGATACAACAGGAAGTTGAAAGCTCGCTGCAAAATATCAAAATCAGTTTGCCGGGCGGAAATCCTCAGCAACAGCCTGAGCAAATTCAGCCGATACAATCGGTAGCAGAACCAACGGTTAGCACTTACGGCCAGAAAATTTCTAATCAGCAACATATCCAATACAATACGCCGGATTTTGCAAACCCAATGGTGAACACAGCGGTGGAAGAAACACCTCAAGCAGTAGTTATCGAACCTCAAGAAACCCAATCGGCAGCGGAAGAAAATCCATTTGTAACCCTCTATCTTTACGCACCACAAAATGAAGCTTTCCGCGGTGATTTTGTAGTACATTATTTAGAAGAAGTTGGCTTACGTTTTGGCGAACACCAAATTTTCCACCGCCATCAACATATTGATGATTCATTAAGTCCGATTATTTTCAGTGCAGCAAATTTAATGAACCCAGGAACCTTTGATTTAAATAATATCTCAAACTTTGCGACAGCTGGTTTAGTGCTATTTATGCAACTTCCAACCGAAGGCAATGATGTGGCTAATATGAAGTTGTTAATCAGTAACGCTGAACACTTAGCAGCATCGTTAGGAGGATTCTTATATGACGATAACCAACAGCCTTTTGGCGAAGAATCCCGCCAACGTTATATGCAACGTGTAATGCACTAATTGCAAAAAAATTGATAAATCCGACCGCTTGTACAAGCGGTCTTTTTTGTAGAGAATTTTACCAATGTCTTTATTTAACCAAGCCTCTTTATTTGAAGAGAATGCTACGCCCGAGTTAGTCGAGAAAATCGAAGCCCTTCGCCAAACATTACGTCAATACGAGTATGAATATCACGTTTTAGATAACCCAAGCGTACCTGATGCCGAATACGACCGTTTAATAAACGAGTTGAAAAATCTGGAATGGCAGCACCCAGAACTGATTACCGCTGACTCGCCAACTCAACGGGTTGGAGCAAAACCGCTGGCAGGCTTTGCCCAAGTCACCCACGAAATGCCTATGCTTTCGTTGGATAATGCCTTCTCTGATGAAGACTTAGACGGCTTTTTACGCCGAATGGAAAGCTATATCACCGCCTCTCCCTCGCAACTGGAATTTTGTTGCGAGCCTAAATTAGACGGCTTGGCAGTGAGCATTTTATACGAAAACGGCATACTCACCCGAGCCGCAACCCGTGGCGATGGCACAACCGGCGAAGAGATTACCGCCAATATCCGCACCATTCGCAATGTTCCGTTAAAGCTCAATACTGCCAATCCACCGGCTCGGTTAGAGGTGCGTGGTGAAGTCTTTATGCCACAATCAGGCTTTAATGAACTGAATGAGAAAGCCTTAGCCAAAGGCGAAAAAACCTTTGCCAACCCTCGTAATGCCGCAGCAGGTTCACTTCGCCAGTTAGATCCGAAAATCACCCGCCAGCGTCCGTTAGTGCTGAATGCTTACGGCATTGGAGTATATGAAAGCGATGACGAACTGCCCGCCACCCATTTCGAGCGTTTGCAATGGCTGAAATCGCTAGGCATTCCCGTGAATAATGAAATCCGCTTGGCTCAAGGTAAGCCCGCACTACTTGCGTATTACGCCGAGATTCAGGCTAAACGCCCAACATTAGGCTATGATATTGACGGCACAGTGTTGAAAGTCAATGACATTGCCCTACAAGAGCAACTCGGGTTTATCTCTCGCTCCCCTCGTTGGGCGATTGCGTATAAATTTCCGGCTCAAGAAGAAATGACTATTTTGAAAGAAGTGGATTTCCAAGTAGGACGTACCGGGGCAATCACACCTGTGGCGAAATTAGAGCCTGTTTTTGTCGCAGGCGTAACGGTAAGTAACGCAACGCTACACAACGGTGATGAAATCGAGCGACTTGGCATTGTGATTGGCGATACAGTAATTATTCGCCGAGCCGGCGATGTGATCCCACAAATTACCGGCGTGGTGTTAGAACGCCGACCTGAAAATGCAAAAAAAATTGAATTTCCAACCGCTTGTCCTATCTGTCACTCCGCCGTTATTCGGGTAGAAGGCGAGGCAGTAGCACGCTGTACCGGTGGTTTATTCTGCGAGGCTCAACGTAAAGAAGCCTTGAAACATTTCGTCTCACGCAAAGCGATGGATATTGACGGTGTAGGCGAAAAATTAATTGAACAGCTGATGGCTCGTGAGTTAATTAAAACTCCTGCCGATCTGTTCAAGCTCGATCACACAACTTTAATGCAATTAGAACGAATGGGGGAAAAATCCGCCCAAAATGCGTTAAACAGCATCGAAAAAGCGAAAAATACTACCCTTCCTCGCTTTTTATTCTCATTAGGCATTCGAGAAGTAGGTGAAGCAACCGCTCTCAACCTGGCGAACCACTTTGGTAGCTTAGAGGCAATTCGCCAAGCCACTTTTGAGCAATTAAAAGAGGTGCAAGATGTGGGCGAAGTGGTAGCGAACCGTATTGTTAGCTTCTGGCAAGAATCGCATAACGTGGAAGTGGTGGAAGATTTGATCGCTCAAGGCGTACGCTGGGAAAACGTTGTGAAAGCCGAAATCGCAGATAACCCGTTAAAAGATAAAAATGTGGTCTTAACCGGCACCCTAACCCAACTTACCCGTGATGAAGCCAAAGCCCTATTACAAAGTTTGGGCTGTAAAGTCTCCGGCTCGGTTTCCAGCAAAACCGATTACTTAATCGCCGGCGAAAAAGCCGGTTCCAAGCTGGCAAAAGCTCAAGAGTTGGGAATTCAGATTTTAAGCGAGCAACAATTTATTGAGCTTACTCAACATTAACAAACAAAGGGGCAGATGATTGAAATCTGCCCCTTATTCTATCTATTGAATGCTTAAAAGCATTAACCAATCAATTTAAACTGCTGAGCTAAAAACAGTAACGTAAAGCTAGTTAAGTAAATTAAGCCGATAACTGCCAACCAAAATAACCAGCCTTTTGCACGATGCTCACCTTTTAGCACTAAAGAGAAATTTAACCACGCAAAAACAGGGGTAGAAACAAATGATGAAATCATTGCAAATTGTAACATTTTCGCCACATCACTCATAAATTGGCTAATAATTAAAATGCCGATGAGTGCAGTTACCGTCATCCAAATACTTAACTCTGTTTGTGAATGTTGCTTACGCCCGCTAATTAAACGTAACGCTTCTGCATTCGCTCGTGAATATCCATCAATAACAGTGATCGTTGTGCCGAACATACACATAAATGCAATAAATGCGATTAAAAGCTTAGACCAGTCGCCAATCGCAAAAGCATACATTTTAATTAATTGAGCAATATAGGCAACACCGGCTTGTTCTACTTTTTCACCTGAACCGTACTGTACTAACGCACCCAATGCTAAAAAGACAATCGCCAAAATTGCCGTGCCGATATAGCCCACATTAAAATCAAAAATACCGTCCTCATAATTCACTTTGCTTAAACGTTTTTTCGCAATAACCCACATTGAGTTAATAGCAGAAATTTCGATTGGTGCTGGCATCCAGCCCATTAATGCAACGATGAACGCAAGTGCTGCTAAATTCCACGGCGAAGGCTCTACGAAATCTGGAGCAATTTCAACGCCACCTTTTAAAGCAGCAATGATCACGGCAGATACCGTAGAGATGGTTAAAGCAATCATAATCCATTTAGATAATGTATCTAAGAATTTATATTGCCCTAGAAGTAAAATACCCCAAGTGACCACAATCACAATAGTTCCTGCCATTGGAATGCTTAAATCTAACGGAATACCTAAAGCAGAAAAAATAAATTTTAGAATCGCTGCTGAAACAATCGCCACCGCAGCTGTGTTAATCATTGCAGCAAAAACGTTAAGGATAAAGAAAATAATAAGATAAAACTTTCCTTTTTCTTTGTAGCCTTCCAATAAAGTTTTACCGCTAGCTAAGGTATATTGCACACCAAAGCGGAAAAACGGATATTTAAATAAATTGGCTAACAGAATAATAATCGCCAGCTGCCAGCCATAAATCGCACCAGATTGTGTAGAGGCAATAATATGCGAACCACCCACTGCCGCAGATGCCATCAAAATCCCCGGCCCCATTGCAGCAAATTTACTTTTCCATGTTGAATGTTCTGCTTGTTGTGTCATATTGATCCTTTTAATCATTAAAATATATAAAACTTAAAAAAGGATTTCATTCTACTCATAAAATAAATTGAAAAATAGAGCCTTTTATCTTATGTCTAAAAGTGCTTATTTTTTTATTCTACCCATCACAATGAACTTCCTATATTCATCAAAATAAACCAATAAAAAACAGAACTTAAAACTATAAAAACTAAAATAAAAAGATAAAAATAAATTTTAATTTATTCGACACAACAGAAGGGATAGTATTTAATTGGTAGAAATTTTCCGCTTGAAGGCAATAAAAAAGTGCGTTTCCGCACTTTTTACTAAAATGATTTAATTACTCAACCAATGCTCACCGTTGCCATTAGCTGGTGGATTAATCGGTTGGTTATTATTCTTACCTGGAATAATAATTTGAGGTTGATCGTACATACATTTGTTGTTCGACAATATATCACAGGGAATAGCACATACAGCAGGGGCAGAAAGGCGACAACTTGAACCACCTTTTTGATTACAATTCTCTAATGCATTTTCTTCAGCAAGACTACTAACGATACTATACCCAAAATCATCGAAGCCTTGACCATCTTTATAACCTTGTGCAAAAGCAAGACACATATTACTAAACGAGAAGATCATTTGGCAATTACGACCACCGTTCTTTTCACACTGTTTAAACGCATCTTGCTTCGCATTTTCTAAATTTTTAGACGGATTATCAGTCACCCACATCATATTTTGTTCAGGTGACATATAAATTGATGACCATAAACGAGGCTGTGTTTTACGCTTTGCTAAGTCCTCTTTACTAGCAATAGTTACTGCTTCTTTATATTCACCACATTTAAACTCTTTTTCGACATCACCAAAACCACTCATTTCACGAACAGAGGTGATTTTATTATCAGCATCAGCAAAAAGATATGTCCAAGTCGATCCACCTGTATAAACCTTATCTGTTGTCATAAATATAGTGGTTGCATTACGACCAACTTCATAAGTTTGCAAATCATACAAAGCTAGTTGATAACCATAAACATAGCTTAATTCATTATCTTTTACGCATTGAACCGCTGTATCAGGTAAACGTTTACGTGCAAAAAATTCAGATACATCTTTACCACGCCAATAAACACTATCTAGTGGCTTAATCATTGTAGAACAAGCGGTCAAAAATAATGACGAAATAACAAATAGCAAAGAGCTTATTTTGAAATTCATAATAATTACCTTTAAAAGAAAAAAGAGCAAGCTTTCACTTACTCTTTTTTTATATTACTTAGAATAGCGTTGGAACACTAAACACGCATTCGTACCACCAAAGCCGAAGCTGTTAGACATCACGGTAGTTAATGCTTTGTCTTGACGTTCGGTTACAATATTCATACCTTGAGCTTGCTCATCAAGGGTTTCAATATTAATGCTTGGTGCAATAAAATTGTTATCTAACATTAATAATGAGTAAATTGCCTCGTGCGCACCTGCTGCACCTAATGAGTGTCCGGTCATTGATTTGGTTGATGAAATTGCCGGCGTTTTATCACCAAAAACATTACGAATTGCACCTAACTCTTTCACATCACCTACCGGTGTGGAAGTACCGTGTACGTTGATGTATTCAATTTCGCCATTTACCGTTGCCATCGCTTGTCTCATACAGCGCTCTGCACCTTCACCACTTGGCGCTACCATATCGTAACCGTCTGAGGTTGCACCATAGCCCACAATTTCAGCATAGATTTTTGCACCACGAGCAAGAGCGTGTTCTAACTCTTCCACCACAACCACTGCACCACCACCGGCAATCACAAAACCATCACGATTAGCATCATAAGCACGGCTAGCTTTTGTTGGTGTTTCATTATATTTAGTTGAAACAGCACCCATTGCATCAAACTCGGTTGCACATTCCCAAGAAAGTTCTTCTGCACCACCTGCAAACACCACATCTTGTTTACCTAATTGGATTAACTCCATCGCGTGTCCGATACAGTGAGCAGAAGTCGCACAAGCTGAACTGATTGAATAGTTTACGCCACGAATTTTATAAGGTGTTGCCAAGCATGCTGACACACTTGATGCCATTGTTTTGGTTACTGCGTAAGGC
The DNA here is from genome assembly GCA_900638155.1 of Mannheimia haemolytica. Taxonomy (NCBI): domain Bacteria; kingdom Pseudomonadati; phylum Pseudomonadota; class Gammaproteobacteria; order Pasteurellales; family Pasteurellaceae; genus Mannheimia; species Mannheimia haemolytica. The sequence goes on from LR134495.1 coordinate 2,222,104, forward strand.
CCAACGGCTTTCACACCACGTGGACCACGTACGGCATCACAAGCTACAAGTTGACTGTGCGCCGAGCCTGTACCAGCTCCGATCACCAAACCGGTACGATCGTTTGAAACTTGTTCCTCGGTTAAGCCTGAGTCTTCGATCGCCTCTTTCATTGAAAGATAAGCGTAAGCCGCAGCATCTCCCATAAAACGATAGATTTTACGGTCAATTAACTCAGCCGGATTTAATTTAATCGTACCTGCCACTTGGCTACGCATACCCACTTCAGCAAACTCAGGCACAAATTCAATGCCTGATTTACCTGCTTTTAGTGATTCCAACACTTCTTCTTTGTTGTTACCGATACTGGAAATTACACCTAATCCTGTAATAACGACTCTTTTCATTTTGTTTCCTTCATCATTTTGATCTGAAAAATACTTGATTCAGCTTACACTTGTTCACTCAAATAAGCTACTAAAACTTGATTATTTTACACAATTTCATTACTGGTCTGAACTCTTTCTATCAAGATAGCGGTTGAATTTCACACATTTTTTGCAAAATAGGGAATGAAATTTAATTTCCCGATTTTTTACCCTATTACATAATAATCACTTTTCCGCTAAAATGCTAAACAGTTCACACTTTAGTAAGGAAAGCTGACGTGAAAACATTAACCCTGACAGCCAACAAAATAACAGCCGTAGAAGGCGCTGCCATTGGGGCGAACCAGGGGAGCTTCGCCCAAAAATTAAACTCTACTAAAGCACGAATTGATCAACTTAATGCATACCGAATAGAACGAGCTATCAATGCTAATAATCATCATTTTATGCATGTTTTCTCTCTCATTCCATTGCTTATTCATCTTAATCACCCTGTGTTACCGGCTTATGTTGAAAATGCACCACAAGGGATTTGGCATTTTCAACTCTCTGACTATCAAAAACAATTTCTGGTTTCTTACCGTTTTGATGAAGCAATCTCTGCCGATCATTTGGGCCCCCATCCCAGCTTTGATGCTCTTTATTCGATGGGTAGCACCGGTACTATTACCCAAACAAGCTGTTCTGATTTAGATTTATGGCTATGCTATCCGAACCATTTTACAATTGAACAATATAAGTTAATGGAGCTTAAAATTAATAAATTGCAAGAATGGGCAAAGACATTCCAAATCGACATCAATATTTATTTAATGAACCCAGAACAATTTAAGAGCCAAACTTATAACAGTAGCGTAACCGATGAACACAGTGGTTCAGCACAGCATTTTTTTCTATTAGATGAATTTTATCGTTCAGCTATTTTACTTGCCGGTAAGCGTTTACTCTGGTTGCATTTGCATAAAAATGAATACCAAAATGTTCGCAATAACCCTGAAATTGACTTAACGGAATGGGTTGATTTCGGCGATTTTTCCAGCCTTTCAACCAGTGAATTTTTTGGTGCAAGCTTATGGCAGCTCTATAAAGGAATTAATAACCCTTATAAATCGGCAATTAAAATTTTATTGCTCGAATGCTATGCTCACACTTACCCTAAAACAAAGCTCATCTCCAAAGAATTTAAGAAAAAACTACTAAGTGACAATGCGTTGGAATACCACTTTGATCCCTACTTAGCCATGCTTGAATTGGTAACAGAACACTTAAGATCACGCAAAGAGTGGGTGAAATTAGACCGCTTGCGAGTCTGTTTTTATGCAAAAGCGGTTGAGGGAGAAATAAATAACAACTGGAGAAGTCGTGATTTAGACGAGCTGGTTAACCAATGGTCTTGGTCAGAAAAACAAATTCAATTACTTCAAAACCGTCAACATTGGAAAATTAAGCAAGTGATGAATCATGAGAATATGCTGATTGATCATTTACTACAAAGTTATCGAAATTTAATTCATTTTGCTCGAAAATTTCATATTAATCCGAGCATTATGACAAATGATACTGATATTTTAATGCGAAAACTTTATTCTGTATTTGAAGCACTTCCAGGAAAAATATCTTTAATTAATCCTAAAATATCGTCCAATTTAGCAGAAAAAGCAATTACATTTATTGAAGCTAAAGTTGGATCTGCGTTGCAACCCGGTTGGTATTTAGTTAATCAGGCACCTAAAAGTCGTTATGACTCTGAAAATCGTTATGTCCATTATAATAAAAGCCCGATTAAGCTTATTGCTTGGGGGTATTTTAACGGCATTATTAACGCAGCAACTAATTTACATACTGTTAGCCCTAATTTAGATATCGAGAAATTGCGACAATTTATCACCGACTTGCGCTTATCTTTCCCAATTCAAGCGCCGGAAGTGACCAATGATGACATGCATCACCCTAATGAAATTCGCAATTTGGTTATAGCGCTTAATTTAGTACAAGACCCAACCGAACATATCGATGAACTACCAAAAAAAGTTTATCCAAGCGATCTGTTTAATTTTGGTAAGGCACAAAAAACGTTAGTTGGTAGTGTGAGCATTATTTATCGAAATGTATGGAATGAAATTCGAACTCAACATTTTGACGGTGAAGATGCTATTTTAAAAGCACTAAAATTGGTATCCAATCGAATTTATCAAGGAAATTCTTCACCTCAATCAGTTAATGTTTTTTGCTATAGTAAATATCTACGTAGTGAGTTACGTGATTTTGTGGCGGATTTAGTTCATAAATGTATTACAATTCAGACTGGTTGTTTACTGCAAGAGAATGAATTTAGCACTTTAAAAGTAGCAGGAAAAACCTGGCAGTTTCTTTTTCATAAAAAAACATTTAGCATTAAACAAATTGATGAACAACAAGCGGTTGAAAATTTAAATTCTTTTGCAAAAACCAAGCAAAATGCTAAAAGCGAAAATGAAAAGAAAAAAGAATTTCCGCAGCAAATTAGTGAATTTGCCAGTGAAGGCTTTTTACAGTTTTTCTTTGAAGACAATGTCGATAATAGTTTTAATGTATATGTTGTAGATGAACGTAATAATGTCGAAAGTTACTATAACTGTTTAGGAAATAAAGAAGAGAAAATCAGGAAAATCAATAAATTACAAAATGAAAAACAATTAAAAACAGAAACGTCAGCATCATTTGGAAGCTTTAACCATCCACAATTTTATCAACTTATTTCACCGAATGGTGAACTATGTATTGTGCCGTTTCAAAGTCGCCAACATTTAGATTATTTAGCACAGAAAAGTTATTAATAATATTATTTATATCATACAGGTGGGAACTATATGTCAGGATTGGTTAGTCCGGAATTAATTAAAACAGTCGCATTACTTGCAACAAGCATCACAATTGTACCACTTTTTAAACGTATTGGTTTAGGAAGCGTATTGGGTTATTTAGTCGCAGGGTGTTTAATCGGGCCATCTGGAATTGGATTATTCCAAGACCCTGCCGCTGTTGTGCATATGGCAGAGCTTGGTGTAGTAATGTTTTTGTTTATTATTGGTTTGGAAATGCACCCGGAACTGCTTTGGGCGATGCGTAAAGCCATTTTCGGGCGAGGTTTCTTACAAGTTGCAATTTGCGGTATTTTATTAACCTTATCCGGTATTTACTTATTAGGTTTTTCCAAAGAAGTAGCGTTTATTGCTGGTATGGGGTTTACGCTATCTTCTACCGCCATTGTAATGCAAGTGCTGGAAGATAAAGGGATAAGCTCCACACCAAAAGGACAACGCATTGTTGCAACTTTACTGTTTGAAGATTTAGCGATTGTGCCATTATTAGCCTCAGTTGCCTTTCTTGCCCCTAACCAAGTAGATGCTGAATCCAGCACTAATTGGTCTGCGATTGGACTGAGTCTTGTCGCAGTGCTAATTTTAATAGCCAGTGGAAAATGGCTGATGAACCCTATTTTCCGTGTTATTTCTAAAGCAAAAGTACGAGAAATGATGACAGCTGCCGCCTTGCTGGTAGTATTAGGCTCTGCCCTTTTAATGGAAATTAGTGGGCTTTCAATGGCTATGGGCGCATTCCTTGCTGGCGTAATGCTTTCGGAATCTTCTTTCCGCCATCAACTAGAAGCTGATATTGAACCCTTCCGTGGTTTACTTTTAGGCTTATTCTTTATGGGCGTCGGAATGTCATTAGACCTAAGCCTAGTCCTCAATAATTGGTTATGGTTATTGGTGATTGTAGCAGTTTATGTTATCGGCAAAGGGCTTGGAATCTTTATTGCTGCCTCTATTACCCGATTAACACTGAATGAATCTATTGTGCGTACTACCATTATGGCTCACGGTGGTGAGTTTGCCTTTGTGCTATTCTCCGCCGCCGCAACCGCAGGGATTTTAAGCCCAGATACTCACGCCACCTTAACCGCTGCGGTGATTGTATCAATGTTACTTTCCCCACTCCTTATTTTAATCAAGCAAGGGGTGAGAAAGAAAAAAGCAAAAAATGAATCCACTAATATGGCCGGAGTTGAATTACCAGAAGATTTAGAAGCCAATGTATTAGTCATCGGTTTTGGGCGCTTTAACCAAATAGTCTGTCAAGCCTTATTAGCCAAAGGACTAAGTGTATCGGTTATTGATTCAAATACTGATCATATTCGTGCTGCAGCTCGTTTTGGTTTTAAACTTTACTATGGTGACGGAGCGAGACTAGATGTACTTCGGGCATCTGGCATCGCCAATGCAAGCTGCGTAATTGTTGGCGTAGGCAATCCGGAAAGAACAGAGAAAATCGTAGAGCTAATTAAATCGGAATATCCCTTAGTACCGGTATTCGCAAGAACTTACGATAGACAAAGTGCGGTTGATTTAGTTAAAAAACACCACGTTGATTATCACATCCGAGAAACCTTTGAATCAGCCCTCGCATTGAGCCAAGCCACCATTGAACGCTTAGGTTCTAGTGAGGAAGAGGCAAAACAAATTATCAGTTATGTTCGCCGATTAGATGCAGAACGCTTTAATGAGGAATTATTACACGGTTTCTCCGCAGAAGTTATCCGCAAATATTGGGTACCAACACCTTGGGTAAATCCACAACACGAAGGTAGCGCACTTAATGAAGAAACGGCTGATATTTTAGAAGAGCTTGGTGAGACAGTAGAAGTTATAAAAGTGGATATCACTGATAAAAATTAAAGAATTTATACTTTGAATCCTTATTCAATATAAGCCTTCCTATACATATCGCATAATCACTCGTAAAAAAGCACCCTATCGGCATAATCTGATAGGGTGTTAATGGTAATAAACCATCGCACGATGACAAGGAGAATATCTATGAAAAAAACAATAAATCAATTTGAACTTACATTTTTTAAGAAAATTTGGCGTGGAGAAGTCAGCCCTAATTTTTCTGCCTCGTTAACCAAATTCATCGCTTTATTAATATCTTTTGCTTTAATCGCTTTCATTACCGCCTGATTAAAATAGGCTTCCGTATCTTTATCTACTGCTGTTTTTACTGCAACTGGATTTTCTTTTATCAGCAACGGTATAGCCGTTTTACCTGTCGGCGTTGCCGTTTTGTTTGAGCTAAAAATTTCAGTCGGTAAGCCAATAAATTTAGTGCCGTTCGAGCCGGTAACGTTGATGTGAATTTGCCCTTTTAAACTATGTGCCACTTCAATATCGTTAATTGCCGGTGGTTGTTTACCGGTTGCTTTTGCATACGTTTTCGCCGGATGTGGCATCATTGTCGTTTTGGCTAAATCTTGCTGCGTGGTATAAATGAGCAAGTAAATATATTCTTGGTTCATTGCCGGTGTTAAATTGAGTTCTGCCCCTAAACGATTGCCTTTGAGCCCTCGTTCTTCCAATAATTTAAACTCAGAAGAAGGGTAAGTTGCCGCTACATTAAAGTGACTATCCAATACGACTGCTGTTGGCACAAAAACATTTTTGTCCATTACCGGGCTTTCGATTTCAATTTCCAATGTGCCTTGATTTGCCGGAATACGATAGGCAGCTACCGGGCTGGCAATACCGGCAAATGCTGTGGTAAATGCTTGTTTGTGTTGTTCGCTTAATTCTGTTTTTACGGTTTGTGAAAATGGCACATCTTGCCATTGAATTTGAGCTAATTCAGACGAGTTAATATGAATAGGTTTAACTGCCGAACTGTTTGCCATACTCGGAGACACCACAAAAAGGTGGGCGAATAATATTGCTGTCGAAAGAAGCGTTTTTTTCATATTAACCTCTAAAAATTATAAAATAGGATAAAGTGATGAAATAGTGGGTAGGTTAGTCCTACCCACATAAAGGTTTGATGATTACCACCAAGCTTCAAATTGAACACCGGTGATAAACTCGCCGTCTTTGGCTTTATAGCCGGCATTGGTACGAGTTTCTGTATTGAATTTGTCATTCCAACGTGCATAAGTACCAAACACACGAATTGCAGGGCGAGCCCAAATGCTGTTACCTGCTTGCCATTGTTGTGCAACGGTGTATTTCACTAAGTCGTTTTTCTTGCCTGTGGCTTGATCTTTAATACGGTCATAACCGACTTCTAATAATGTACTCATTGTGTCATTCCATTTATACATTGGGCGGATACCTGCTGAGTACCAAGTTTTACCTTGTTTATTATCTAGTTTTGTTTTTTCGTAGATTAAGGCATACATTACTTCAACTTTATCGCTTGCTTGTACAACCCCTTGGTTGATTAAACGAAGCATATTGCCTTTATTATCGGCTTTTGAACCCTGTGCATGACCGTTATTCCAAGAAGTCATAGAATCGGTTGCATATTGTGCGGTAAATTTATTGAAACCACCAAAGAAGTTACCTTGGGTGTATTCCGCTGTTACCATATAACCGTTTTTAGTTGCTTTGTCATTATTCAGTTTTGTGCCATCTTTGGTATGAGCATTACCGTAATCAAAACCTAACTCTAATGATCCGTCTTTCCAAAGTTCAATACCGGCTAAGCGAACATCAAAAATATCATTATAGACCTCTTTTTTCGCATCACGGTTACTTACATACGCTTTTTTAGCGTAGTCATAGTAATAAGAGAACGCACCGTCTTTCTCTGTATCTCGAGTAACCGCTAAAGAGAGTTTTCCGAAGCCTAAATCGACATTTTCAACCCCTGCACCCGGGCCTGAAATATCCCAGTAGTAGAAGTCATTCATATGAACATCGTGGCGTTGATAGAAACGTTTACCTGCCCATAAGGTTGCACCCGGTAAGCTATCTGCAAAGTTTTTGAATTGTACGTTTAATTCACGTAATGCCGGGCTAGTTTCTGTCCAGTCGTTATTATGAAGTGTACCGCCATAAGCAAGATTGGTATCAAAATAGATAGATTTTTCACCACTTTTGAATAGTTCCTGACCTAATTTCAATTCTGCATAAGTATCAGATTCGTTACCCAAACGGTATTTTGAACCACCGCCATTAACAGTAAACGCAGATTGTTCACCACCACCAGATGTCCAACCTATACCTGAACGAGCATAACCGTGAAAATCGACCGCTGATGCACTGGCTGCGAACATTGCACCACTAATTGCAACTGCTAGGACTGTTTTTTTCATAATAGAACCTCTCTTAAGATTTGATTTTACTTAGGTTAAGTATTAATTGATTAGAAGATTGAAAATATCTCCTAAAATCAGTAATAAACTGAAATTGTTATACCCCTTTTTCAACAAACAAACGTTTGCAAGCTATACCGTCTTCCTTAAATAAATGACAACGTTCCGGCAATATACCGATATTCATCTCATCGCCTTCATTAACTAAAACTACATCATTTTGACGATAAATAAACGTTGGTTGTTTGATTTCAGGAATTTCAAGGTGGATTTGTGTTTCATTTCCGAGTAATTCCACAACTTGCACAATACCGTGTAAGGTCACTTGGGTTTGATCCGACGGAAGTAAATGTTCGGGACGGATGCCTAACGATAAGTTATCTCCAACATTCACCCCTTCGCCGGAAACCGGAATCCAAAAATTATGATGATTCGCATCAGGTAATTCAATTTTTACCCGTTCTGGCTCTACCGCAATAACTTTTACCGGTAAAAAGTTCATTTTAGGTGAGCCGATAAACCCTGCTACAAAACGGTTTGCCGGATAATGATAAAGCTCTAACGGTTTACCTACTTGAGCAATACCGCCGGCATTTAATACCACGATTTTGTCCGCTAATGTCATTGCTTCAACTTGATCGTGGGTAACATAAATCATTGTGCGGTTTAATTTTTTATGTAATTTGGAAATTTCTACCCGCATTTGTACACGCAATGCGGCATCAAGGTTGGAAAGTGGTTCATCGAGTAAAAACACTTCCGGCTGGGAAACCAGTGTTCTACCAATAGCCACCCGTTGACGTTGTCCACCGGAAAGTGCTTTAGGTTTTCTGTCTAATAAGTGAGCCAGCTGTAAGATTTCGGCAACTTGGTTAACTCGCTGATCCCGCTCTGCTTTACTCACGCCTGCTAGTTTCAAGCCAAAAGACATATTCTCGGCAACGTCTAAATGTGGATAAAGCGCATAAGATTGGAATACCATCCCAATCCCTCGCTTAGACGGTTCAACATCATTCATTAATTTATCGCCGATATAAAGCTCACCTGTCGTAATATCTTCAAGCCCTGCAATCATTCGCAATAGTGTGGATTTACCACAACCTGAGGGGCCAACGAAAACAACGAATTCCCCCTCATTAATTTCTAAATTAATATCCTTAGAAATATGAACATCACCATACGATTTTCCCACGTTACGCAATGATACATTCGCCATAATTAAACCTCTTTATTTTGCTTGTGGTTTGAATTTAGGCTGAATAGTCGCCTTTTTATCTAATGAAGAAATCATCCCAGAGTACTTTTTTTTAGGGTTAGAACTCTAATTACCTAAAAAAACCTAATTCAGGGAAATTTAATAAATTTTGTGATCGAGCTCTCATTTTTAACGCTTATTTTTGTGAAGCTGATCACAAAAGAATGAAAAATGTTACTTAGTTCATACTTTTAACTTGGGGGGCGTAGAGCAAAGGGTGATCTCAAATAGATTGTATAGCCCATAATTTGCAATAATTTTAATAGGGGTTGTGGATATCCGTTTCTTCTTTTATTTAACTTCAAGGAGTTTTTTATGAAAAACAAATGTGTCAAATTCACCTTAGCTACGCTTGCTACATTAGTTTTGTCCGGAACAGTGATGGCAAAAATGACAGAAGGCAAACTGGTTATTTGGATTAATGGTGACAAAGGGTATAACGGGCTTGCCGAAGTAGGAAAAAGGTTTGAACAAGATACCGGCATTCAAGTTTTAGTTGAACATCCAGATAAATTAGAAGAAAAATTTGCACAGGTTGCCTCAACTGGTGATGGTCCAGATATTATGTTCTGGGCTCACGACCGCTTTGGTGGTTATGCACAATCAGGTTTATTGTCTGAAGTGAATGTAAGCAAAGAATTTAAAGATAAATTTGTTGATTTTGCTTGGGATGCAGAAACTTACAACGGGAAAATTATCGGTTATCCGGTTGCTATTGAAGCCATTTCACTCATTTATAATAAAGATTTAGTTAAAGAAGCACCAAAATCTTGGGAAGAAATTATTGAATTAGATAAAAAACTCAAAAAAGAGGGCAAAAATGCGATTATGTGGAACTTAGCAGAACCTTATTTCACATGGCCGATTGCTGCTTCAAACGGAGCTTATGCGTTTAAATTTGCTAATGGTAAATACGATTCAAAAGATATTGGCGTGAATAATGAAGGAGCAGTAAAAGCACTACAATTTGTGGTAGATATGGTGAAAAATAAACATATTAGTGCTGATATGGACTATGCTGTTGCCGAAGCTTCTTTCAATAAAGGACAAAGTGCCTTAACCATCAATGGTCCTTGGTCTTGGGGCAACATTGATAAAAGCGGCATTAAATATGGTGTAACTTTACTACCGACATTAAATGGTCAAGCCTCCAAACCATTCGTAGGAGTATTAAGTGCCGGTGTTAACAGCTCAAGCCCAAATAAAGATTTAGCCAAAGAATTCTTAGAGAATTATTTACTCACCGATGACGGTTTAGATGCAGTCAATAAAGATAAACCTTTAGGTGCGGTAGCGTTAAAATCTTACCAAGAGAAATTAGCGGCTGATCCTCGTATTGCAGCAACCATGGCAAATGCGAAAAATGGTGAAATTATGCCAAATATTCCGCAAATGTCGTCTTTCTGGTATGCCGAAAAATCTGCTATCAATAATGCAGTAACCGGTCGTCAATCGGTGAAAGAAGCATTAGATGATGCACATTCACGCATTCAAAAACAACAATAATTCTTTATCATTAAGAGTGGGTTATTATGGCCCACTCTATTTTTAGATTCACCCTAATATAATAAAAGTACAGTAAAAGTACAGTAACAAAATGCAGTAAAAATTCGAGGTGCTGTTATGCTAACTCAAACTCAATCCAAATCTACTCATTGGCTCAAATATCTCTTAGCCGGATTAGTCTTGCTCCTTGACTTCTATCTTGTTGTATTAATGTACTCACAAGGTGAATATCTTTTTGCTATTTTAACGCTGATTATTCTAACCTCCGGTGTCTATATTTTTACCAATAAAAACGCCTACGCTTGGCGGTATGTTTACCCAGGCATTACCGGAATGGTAATTTTTATTTTGTTTCCGCTGGTTGCGACTATTGCAATTGCGTTTACCAACTATAGTGGTTCTAATCAATTATCCTTTGAACGAGCGGTATCCGTCTTAACTGAACAACGCTATTTTTCCGGAGATAAATATCAATTCACCCTTTATCCACAAGCAGATAATCAATATCGAATTGCATTAACCAACCCAGCAACAGAACAAACTTTTGTGTCAGAGCCAATTTCATTGACTACTGGAACGAATGTAGTTGTGACCGAGCAAAACAGACCAACCGGCGAGGCCGCTCCTCTTAAAGTGATTACACAAAATCGGGCTGCACTTCAATCAATGAAAGTGGTTTTACCGAACAGTAATGAATTGACAATGAGCTCATTACGTCAATTCTCCGAGCAAAAACCACGCTATCAATTTGATGAAGAAAATAAAATATTACTCAATAATGAGACAGGCAAACGTTACCAAGCAAATGATGAAACCGGCTTCTTCCAAGCAATTGATAACAACGGTAATTGGCAAAGTGAAACGCTTGAGCCGGGTTATACTGTTACATCAGGCTTTAATAACTTCATTAAAATTTTTACCGATGAGGGTATTCAAAAACCTTTTGTCCAAATATTTATTTGGACAGTAGTATTCTCTTTATTAACTGTCGTCTTTACCGTTATTCTCGGTATGGTGCTTGCCTGCTTGGTGCAATGGGAAGCCTTAAAAGGTAAAGCGATATATCGTGTCTTGTTGATTTTACCTTATGCCGTACCATCATTTATTTCGATTCTGATCTTTAAAGGGTTATTTAACCAAAGTTTTGGTGAGATCAATATGATTTTAAACCAACTATTCGGTATCAGCCCTGAATGGTTTAACGATCCCCTCCTTGCTAAAGTGATGATCCTCATTGTCAATACATGGTTAGGTTACCCTTATATGATGATTTTATGTATGGGGTTACTCAAAGCTATTCCGGCTGATTTATATGAAGCCTCCGCAATGGACGGTGCTTCCACTTGGCAAAACTTCAGTAAAATCACTTTCCCATTACTGTTAAAACCACTTACTCCGTTAATGATTGCTTCGTTTGCATTTAACTTTAACAACTTTGTGTTAATTCAACTATTAACAAACGGTCGCCCGGATATGATTGGCACAACCACCCCAGCCGGTTATACCGATTTATTAGTCAGCTATACCTACCGCATTGCCTTTGAAGGAAGTGGGACGCAAGATTTCGGCTTAGCAGCTGCCATCGCAACCATTATTTTCTTATTAGTCGGTGGCTTGGCACTCTTAAATATCAAAGCAACCAAAATGGAATTATAAAAGCGGGAGGGATTTAACAACCTCTACCCAAACTAACTTTAGGAGTTATATATGGCAATTGTTCAATCTAAATCTGTGCGTTATCGGGTATGGGCAACCCATTTCATCTTAATTTGTTTTCTTGCCTTAATTATTTTCCCTTTATTAATGGTCATTGGCATTTCGTTAAGACCGGGAAATCTGGCGATCGGCGATATTATTCCAAGCCAAATTTCGTGGGAACATTGGCAAGCCGCTCTTGGTTTTGATGTGACGCACGCCGATGGTACAGTCACACCACCTCCATTCCCGGTGCTACGCTGGTTATGGAATTCCATCAAAGTGGCGACTATCACCTCTATCGGCATTGTAACCTTATCTACAACCTGTGCTTATGCGTTTGCCCGAATGAAATTTAAAGGCAAAAAAACGATTCTACAAGGTATGCTGATTTTCCAAATGTTCCCGGCAGTGCTTTCCTTAGTTGCCTTATATGCGTTGTTTGATCGTCTTGGGCAGTATGTACCGTTTCTTGGCTTAAACACACACGGTGGTGTCATTTTTGCCTACTTAGGCGGGATTGCCTTACACGTTTGGACAATCAAAGGCTACTTTGAAACGATTGACGGATCACTGGAAGAAGCCGCTTCCCTTGATGGGGCAACCCCGTGGCAAGCGTTCCGGTTAATCTTATTACCGCTTTCAGTGCCGATTTTGGCGGTAGTTTTCATTCTTTCATTTATTGCCGCCATTACCGAAGTACCGGTTGCTTCACTCTTATTGCGCGATGTAAACAGCTACACCTTAGCCGTTGGTATGCAACAATACCTCTATCCGCAAAACTACTTATGGGGTGACTTCGCAGCAGCGGCGGTCTTATCCGCAATTCCGATTACGCTGGTCTTCTTATTGGCACAACGCTGGTTAATCGGTGGTTTAACTGCCGGCGGCGTGAAAGGCTAATTTGCAAAAAATTCTCAAAAAACGACCGCTTGTCAAGCTGGCATTGCGGTCGTCAATCTTTATTTAGGGGTGTCTATGAAAAATGCGTTACCTTACCTTTGCTTATTCTATACCTCAAGCCTTTTTGCCCAATCTTGGCAACATTCTCATTTTTCTGATTTTAACGATAATCTCGAAAAACAGCTGTTTCAATCCCAAGCTCAATTAGAAAAAGGGAGTTATCCGCTTAAGTTTGAATTCGGCGGACACTGTTATCAACCTCAACAAGCAATCAAATTAAATCAATCGGTTACGTTAGTCCCTTGTGTGAATGAAGCTCCACAACTGCGGCTATTTCGTCAGGGCAACTATCTGGCACAAATTGATATGCGAAGTGGCACGCCAATGCTCAAAATCAGCGTAGAACAGCAACCACAGCATAATGAAGCCATACTTCAACACTGCCCGAATTGGGATAAAAAACCGATTGAAATTGATGTTTCCTCCACTTTTGCTGAAGGTGAATTAGTTAAGGACTTTTATTCAGGCAATACCGCCATTGTTAGAAACGGCAAAGTCACCTTGATGCCAGATGAAAACGCAAGCGGTCTGATTTTGCTGGAAAAAAGCAATACCGAAAATACGGCAACGTTTGATTGGAAAAATGCCACCGTCTATTTTGTGCTGACCGACCGCTTCTATAACGGCGATCCGACCAATGACCACAGCTACAACCGCCAAAAAGACGGAATGCAAGAAATCGGCACCTTTCACGGTGGTGATTTAAAAGGATTAACCGAAAAGCTCGATTACCTACAACAACTTGGGGTCAATGTATTGTGGATTAGCTCTCCGTTAGAACAGATGCACGGTTGGGTTGGCGGTGGTGATAAGGGGGATTTTCCACATTACGGCTATCACGGTTACTATCATTTAGATTGGACAAAAGTAGATGCCAATATGGGCACTGAAGACGATTTAAGCCGCTTTGTTCAACAAGCCCACCAACATGGAATTCGAGTACTGTTTGATGTGGTGATGAACCATACCGGTTATGCGACGCTCGCCGATATGCAGGAATTTAACTTTGGTAGATTTTACTTAACACCGGACGAAATCAGCCGCACATTAGGCGAAAAATGGACACACTGGAAACCAAAATCAGGGCAAAATTGGCACAGTTTCAATGATTTCATTCGCTTTAATGATAATCAGGCTTGGCAAAATTGGTGGGGAAAAGAATGGGTTCGAGCCGACATTGCCGATTACGACAGCCCTAAATTTGACGATTTAAAAATGTCGCTCTCTGCCCTTCCTGATCTAAAAACCGAGAGTGAACAAGCGGTCAAATTGCCTGAATTTTTTGCACATAAAAATACCAATGCCAAAACATTACCAAACGCTAAAGTGCGTGATTATTTAATTGGTTGGTTATCCGATTGGGTCAGAAAATATGGTATTGACGGCTTTCGGGTGGATACTGCCAAACACGTTGAAAAATCGACGTGGCTGGCATTAAAACAATCAGCACAACAAGCCTTAAGCGAATGGCAACAAGCCAATCCGAATGCTGGTTTTAATGATCGCTTTTGGATGACAGGGGAAGCGTGGGGACACGGTGTGTTCAAAAGTGACTATTACCAAAACGGCTTTGATGCGATGATTAATTTTGATTTTCAAGATCAGGCTAAGAAAGGGTTAAACTGCTTTGCTCATATTGCTCCTGTTTATGCTGAAATGAATCATAAATTAGATGATTTTAATGTATTGAGCTATTTATCTTCACACGATACTCGATTATTTTTCCATTCGGATAGTGAACAAAATATCGAAAAACACAAAACCGCCGCAAATTTGCTGTTGCTTTCACCCGGTGCAGTGCAAATCTATTATGGCGATGAAACTGGTCGGGCATTCGGTGCGACCGGTTCAGACCTGATACAAGGCACCCGGTCGGATATGAATTGGCAAGAGTTGCAGCAAGATCCTCAGAAACAGGCATTGCATCAACATTGGCAAAAGTTGACACAATTCCGCCAACGCCATCCGGCTATTGGCGCAGGTGTCCATCAACTCATCAAAAATGATAGCTACCTTGCATTTAAGCGTGTGTTGAATGAAGATAAAGTGATGGTGGTTTGGGCCGGAAATTAAATCTACTTTGGCTTCAAGTTTTCTCTCTTCTGGGGAAAACTTGAAGCCGGTTCGGGAATAACAAGTTGCAAAAAATTACTAAAAATAGACCGCTTGTTCCTCCAGTAATTGTGATCAATGATACCCCATCAACATCAGCAGTTCTTTCGTATAGCTGATTGCTTCGTTACGATTCGTCACACCAATTTTCTGATAAAGATTTCGGATATGGGTTTTAATCGTGGTTGCAGCAACTTGCAATTCATCTGAAATTTGTTCATTGCTATATCCGGAGTAAATCAAACCCAATACTTGCCATTCCCGCTGAGTGAGCGGACTAATTTTTAAGAGTTCCGGCACTTTCGGATTTTTCAATAATTGATTCACAAAGTTTTCATCAAAATGGGCAAATTTTTGGCGATAAAATTGATTGATGTTGCGTAAAATAAACTGTGCTTTGTGCAATACCAGTTCGTCTAGCACATTAAGTTGCAATAAATGGCGAATCTGCTGTGCCATTACATCCCCTTCAATCACAAACGCACTGATAAAATTCGTTTGCCGCGTGAGTTTTAGTGCCTGAATTAAATCTTGCTGAGCAAATTCTTTCTCGCCTTGTAAAAAATAAAGCCGGTTACGAACAATTAATGCGCGATTTAAATCGCTAATCAGAGAAAATTTTTCAGCCGTTTCAATTAAATTATCTAAAATGGCTTTCGCCTCGTGATATTCCTCAAGCAAGATTCGAGCCCGTGCAATATTTCGCCATTGTACTTGGGTAAAATGATTTTTATCTGAAACCGGTGAGGGGTTTTGAATTAACCAGTTCCTCACCGCAGAAACATCATTAGTCATCTGCCAATAAAATATACGCACCTGATCGGCGTTAGCAATCCAATCGTGGTGATAAGAATGAGAATGTTCTAATTGTTCGACCTCGCCTAATAATCGGGCAGTGTTATCCAAATTGCCTCGAGCCAACGAGATCTTCGTAAGTAAGGTTAAGCATTGTAACTTGTCTTCAAATTTAGATAAGGCATTCATTCCGGCAACTGCCATTGATTCAGCTTTATCTAAGTTATACCATTCCCATAAAATCTTGCCTTTAGAACGTAGCAAAAATTCATACATCGGCACTTTTTGTAGATGGTTTTCTTTCACAAACTCGCTTGCTTTATCTAACATTTCATAGGCTGCTTGTGAAAACCCTTGGGCAAGCAAAATTTCAGATTGTTGAAGCTGTGACCACAAAATATTGTGGTAAGTATGATGCTGACGTGCCATTCGTTCCGCTTTTTGTAACATTGCTAACGCTTCTGCCAGATTGCCGTGGCAATGATGAGCTTCGCCAATAATGGAGGTCGCCACAATATGAGCGTAATAAGCATTTTCCGAAAGATCGTTTAACGCTTCAGACGCTAATTGAAGTGCAGTATTTTCATCTCCGGAATTGATAGCCACTTGTGCCCGTAACACATTAAATTCCGCATTGGCAGTTTTGCTCAATTCAATCTTATTTTCAGTTAATGCACGAGAAAAATCCGCTAAAATACCACCTACTTCAATATGGCGGTGCTGGCTTTGTACCAACCAGGCTTTGAGTAACACCAAATTAGTATGTTCTGTTAAATGGGCATAATCTAGGCAATTTAAACTCTCTTCTAATAGTTTTAATTCACCTTGATGAAATACCGTCCAAGCGTGTTTGCCTAAAATATTGAGCAACAATCCAGTATCCGATAACTGCATTGCATGATGTAAGGCTTCTGTAACATAACCTAATTGTAACCACGCATTTGCTGCTTTTTGATGCAACTGCGGTAATTCAGCATATAACTCATTTTGGCAACATACATTTAAAAAAGAAGCAAAAAGCGGATGAAATTTCCACCAGCTGTCATCACTACTCTGCCATTTACTGTTTGCCATTTGCTGTAAAAACAAACCTTGTTTTTCGAGAGACTCTAATTTAGTGCGACTGTTTTGCTCACCTGTTACGGCCTGCACTAAAAACTCATTCATTGAATGCAAAACCGAACAACGTAAAATAAACAGACGCGTTTCTTCATCTACTTTATTAAGCACTTCATCGGCTAAGTATTCGTTAATATGAAAATGGTTTGATTTGGCTAAACGTTTGGCAATGTCTTGCAGTGGTACTTGTAGTGCGTGTGATTTATTTTTCGCAAAAAGGCTAATTAGCTGAAGGGCTGTTGGCCACCCTTCAACTTCATTACACAGAGAAATAATATCTTGCTGATTTAACTCTGCACCTAATCTTGCTTGAAAAAAAGCTGTGCTTTCTTGGTGATCAAACATGAGCTGGTTAATATCAATTTCCAATAATTGTTCTTGCACTCTTAAACTGGCAATACTTAATGGCGGAATAGAGCGAGAAATCAGGATAAGCGTCATATTAGACGGCTGATGTTTAATCCAATATTTTAATGCTTCGTGAATTTCATCATTTTCAATAATATGATAATCATCAATAGCAAGATAAAAATGCTCTGAAAATGCCGCGGCTTTAATCAATAATTGATTAAACAAAGCTAATAAATTAGCTTTGCGATTTTCCTCTAACAGTACATCTATTTCTTCATTAATTGCAGAATGCAATGCCGCGCTAAAATAAGCGGCAAAACGATCTGAATTATTATCTCCTTCATCTAACGCATACCAGCCGATATTCTTTTTATTTTCAATCCATTGGGAAACCAGTGTGGTTTTGCCATAACCTGCCGGTGCATTTATCAACACAACTGGATAACTGCAAGATTTGTCTAATTCTTGAATTAAACGTTTTCGAGGAATACTGTTTTGTAATCGAAAAGAACAAACAAGTTTTGATGGTATTAACATAATAAATTTAATTTTCTCTCATAACAAAATGGGGATGACACATACTCCATTTATGTTCTAACTACTTCCTAATAATCATACCACACAAGATGATTACAAGGATGATTTGATTTTATTTGGATTTTACATAATAGCGGTATTCATATTTAACTGGGGGTTTCCTATGACATTTAATTCTATTGTAGCAAAATACTGTCGCTATTTTGATGTGGCAGATCCAAAACAATTAACCTTACAGCAGTGGTATCAAGTTGTTGCTGAAGGTTCCCTTGAGCTTATTTATAGCCAACCAGCAAACAAACCGACAGAATCACGCCATGTGAACTACCTCTCAATGGAGTTCTTAATTGGTCGATTAACCGGCAATAATTTAATGAATTTAGGTTATTACGAACAAATTCGTGACTATCTTAAACAATATCAAGTTGAATTAGTAGATGTTTTAGAACAAGAGCGAGATCCGGCATTAGGCAATGGCGGATTAGGTCGTCTTGCTGCCTGTTTTTTAGACTCAATGGCAACAGTCGGACAAAATGCAACCGGTTATGGGCTTCACTATCAATATGGTCTTTTTAAACAAAGTTTCAAAGAGGGAATGCAAAAAGAAGCACCGGATACTTGGGCTCGTGACAGCTACCCATGGCATCGTTTCAATCCATCTAAAACTCGCCATATCGGGTTTGGTGGAAAAATCAAACATATCCAAGCCGATCAATATGAATGGCAGCCTAAATTGACCATTCAAGGCAAAGCCTTTGACTTGCCGATTGTCGGTTATAAAAATAACATCATTCAACCGTTACGTTTATGGCAAGCAGATAGCGACCAATCTTTTGATTTTGATGCCTTTAATGAGGGTAAATTTTTAAGTGCAGATAAAACGATTGTCAATGCAGCCGCCCTAACTCAAGTGCTTTATCCTAACGATAACCATAAAGCCGGACAAAAATTACGCTTAATGCAGCAATACTTCCATTGTGCCTGCTCAGTTGCCGATATTTTAGATCGTCACATTAGCGAAGGTTATGCATTAGAAGATTTAGCAAAACGCCAAGTTATTCAACTCAATGATACCCACCCAACGCTCGCGATACCTGAATTGATGCGTGTGCTATTAGATGAACACCAATTCACTTGGGAACAGGCTTGGAATATTTGCAGCAATACTTTTGCTTACACTAACCATACTTTATTACCTGAAGCACTTGAACAATGGGATCAACGCCTATTTAAGCAGCTATTACCTCGCCATTATCAAATTGTGGAAAAAATTAACGATATTTTCCACGACAAAGTACAGGCAGAATTTGGCGATGATGCCAAAATTTGGGAAAAATTAGCCGTGCTATTTGACTATCGAGTACGTATGGCGAACCTTTGCGTGGTTACCTGTTTCCGTGTAAACGGTGTTGCGGAAATTCATTCCGATCTCTTAGTAACCGACTTATTCCCGGAATATCATAAATTATTCCCAACAAAATTCTGCAACGTCACCAACGGCATTACACCTCGCCGCTGGATTCGACAAGCCAATCCACAATTAAGTGATTTATTAGATCGTACTTTAAAACAAGATTGGACACATAATCTAGAATTATTAAAAGGCGTTGAGCAATATGCTGATGACACCGGTTTCCGTGAAGAATATCAACGTATAAAACGCAATAACAAAGTGGTTTTAGCCAATGAAATCCATAAAACATTAGGGTTAAATGTCAATCCTAATGCAATTTTTGATGTGCAAATTAAGCGTTTTCACGAATACAAACGCCAACATTTGAATTTATTAAATATTATTGCGACCTATCAATCGCTAAAAGCTAATCCGAACCAAGATTATACACCACGCGTATTCTTATTCTCAGGCAAAGCGGCTCCCGGTTATTATTTAGCAAAAAATATTATTCACGCCATTAATAATGTGGCAGATATTATTAATAACGATAAACAGGTGAATGATCGACTACAAGTGGCATTCTTACCGGATTATCGAGTCAGCCTTGCGGAAAAAATTATTCCGGCAGCCGATGTATCAGAACAGATTTCAATGGCAGGTAAAGAAGCCTCCGGTACCGGTAATATGAAATTAGCACTCAACGGAGCATTAACCTTAGGTACGCTAGACGGTGCCAATGTTGAAATTGCTGATATGGTCGGTGAGGAGAATGTCTTTATCTTCGGTCACACCGTAGAAAGTGTGCGGGAGTTATTAGCAAAAGGCTACCAACCGAAAGCCTATTATAACCAAGATCCGATTCTGAAAAATGCAGTTGATTTCTTAGCCACAGGAAAAGCCTCTAACGGAGATAAAGAGACATTCAAGCTAATGTTAGATAGTCTGTTGGAACGCGATCCATTCTTAGTCTTTGCCGATTTTGATAGCTATCGCCAAGCACAAGAGAAAATTGGTGTAGCCTATTTAGATCAAGAAACTTGGCTGCGTAGTGCAATTTTAAATACTGCTCGTTTGGGTGCATTTAGCTCAGACCGCTCAATTAAAGATTATCAACAACGTATTTGGTTGAATAGATAATAAATTCGGGCGACTTCTACAATAAAGGAAGTCGCCTATTTTCTGCTGTATTTCATGTATATTTATATATGGAGAGAAATGATGAAAATAACTGCCAAACAATATTATCGGGCTGGAATTATGCCCTATTTTTTCGATGAGCGTGGTGTAAAAAAAACAGCATCTGAAAAAATAAAACACTCGTTATTCAAAGCCTTTAACGGCAATACTCAAGCAAGAGAAACACCTATCCCTACGGTCAAAATTTTTTACCAGCACCAACCCTGTTTTTTACCTTTTCATTTAGCGGATAAAAAACATCCGTTAACCGGTACTTGGCAGCTACAACTAGAAAATTCAAACCAAATTATTTCCGGCAAAATTAAAGCAAGGGGAATTGCATTACCTCAAGATTTGCCCTTAGGTTATCACCAATTACAGCTAAAAACGGTAGATAAAACCTTTAATTGCACCATTATTATCGCTCCGGAACGTTGCTACCAACCCCAAGCCGTGCTTGAGCAAAAAAAATTATGGGGAACCTTCCTACAACTATACACCTTAAAATCAGCCCACAACTGGGGGATTGGCGATTTTGGCGATTTAAAAAACTTCATTCAACAGATTGCCCCTTACCAAGCAGATTTTATCGGCTTGAACCCGATTCACTCACTTTTTCCGGCAAACCCGAATTCTGCCAGCCCATACAGCCCGTCCTCTCGCCGATGGCTGAATATTGCTTACATTGATATCAATCAGCTAGCAGAATTTCAACAAAGTGATGAAGCACAAACTTGGTTTCATTCTGATGAAATCCAGCAACAGTTATCAGAATTACGCACTCAGGATTGGTTGAATTACGAGCAAATCATTCCGTTGAAATTGAAAGGGCTACGCTTTGCTTTCGCAAAATTTCAGCAAAATATGACCGCTTGCGCTGCCCCTGCTTTTATCGAATTTGTACAAAAAGGTGGTGAAAGCCTACAAGTTCAAGCCACATTTGATGCCCTTCATCAGCATCTATCGGCACAATTTGCCGACCAATGGGGCTGGGATTTCTGGGAGAAAGCCTACCAAGACTACCACTCCGCAGCCGTACAGCAATTTCGAGAAACGCATAAAACCGACATAGAATTTTACCTTTGGTTACAATTCGTTGCCGATCAACAGTTAGCCGAATGTGATGCCATTTGCCGTCAGCAAAATATGTGCATAGGTATGTATCGCGATCTCGCCGTTGGTGTCAGCCCGAATGGTGCAGAAACGTGGAATGACAAACAACTTTATTGCTTAAATGCCTCTGTCGGCGCTCCGCCTGATGTATTAGGTCCGCAAGGACAAAACTGGGGCTTAACCCCAATGAATCCGCATGTATTAAAGCAACAAGCCTACCGTCCGTTTATTGAGTTAGTCAGAGCTAATATGAGCCATTGCGGTGCATTACGCCTCGATCATATTATGTCTTTATTGCGATTATGGTGGATTCCAAAAGGCGACAGTGCGGTTAACGGTGCTTATATCCGTTATCCGGTTGATGATTTAATTGCTATTTTGGCACTGGAAAGCCAACGCCATCAATGCCTGATTATCGGTGAAGATTTAGGTACTGTGCCAAAAGAAATTGTGAGCAAACTCAAAAATGCGGGGATTTTATCTTACAAAATTTTCTATTTTGAATTTGATGAACAAGGGAAGAGTCGAGACTTACAGCATTACCCTTACCAAGCAATGACCACATTAAGCACCCACGATTTACCGACTATCAATGGTTATTGGCGTGGCTATGATTTTGAATTAGGCGAAAAATTCGGTGTCTATCCCAATGCGGATATTTTGGCAATCCTTAAGCAAGAGCGAGTTAATGCCAAAGCCAAAATCTTACAACGCTTACAAGAACATAACGTAGAAATAGCACCTGAAATTAGCGAACAGCTTAGTTCACCAGTGAATACCGCATTTATTCACCGTTTACAAACCTATGTTGCAAATGTAAGCAGCGGATTATTCGGCTTCCAACCCGAAGACTGGTTAGGTATGACTGAGCCGGTTAACATTCCGGGAACCAGTACACAATATGCAAACTGGCGACGTCGGCTGAGTGTTAACCTCGAGGAGATCTTCACAGATAAAGATATTCAAGCCTTATTAAAAGAAGTTAATTTAATCCGTAAAAATCAATAAAAGTTAGATAAGAAAAAAGGCGACTTTCCGTCGCCTTTTGGGCTTATATGCTTGATCTCTATCTTTATCCACCTGAAACCCACAACATAATCGCTAGCACTTGAGGTAGCATAATACGCAAAAACATTACTAGTGGGTAAACAGTTGCATAGGATAACGCTGCAGCGCCATTTCCCTCTTTAATTTCATTGGCAAATGCCAGTGCCGGTGGGTCTGTCATTGAGCCTGCCAATAATCCGCAAATCGTTAAGTAATTGACTTTGCTGTAAAATCTGGCAATCAGGCCTACAATCATTAACGGTACAAAAGTGATGATTGCCCCATAGATTATCCATTCTAGCCCCTCACTACTCAGTAGTGTTTCCAAAAATCTGCCGCCTGATTTTAACCCAACCACTGCTAAAAACAGCACAATGCCAATTTCACGCAAGGCAAGATTCGCACTGGGTGGCATAAACCAGTAGAGTTTGCGGAAACTGCCGATTCTGGCAAGAATAAGTGCAACTACCAGTGGACCACCAGCCAATCCTAGCTTTAACGCCACCGGGAAGCCCGGCAAATAAATCGGGATAGAGCCAAGTAATACCCCTAACCCAATGCCGATAAAAATCGGCAACATTTGCACTTGCTGTAATTTTGATTGAGCATTGCCGATAATAGTCATCACCATTTCAATGTCGGCTTGACGCCCGACTAAATTCAGCACATCACCAAATTGCAAGGTCATATCACCGGTTGGAATCAGCTCTACGCCGGCACGGTTAAGCCGTGAAATGACTACATCGTATTTCCCTTTTAGCATTAATTGGCGAATTTGTTTGCCAAATACCCTTTCATTTGTGACCACTGCACGTTCTGAGCGGTAAATTGTACCTTTAGTGGAAACCGACACATCAACCGCTTCACCTAAAATAATCTGCATTTTGCGTAGTGCGGCTTCATCACCAACTAAATGTAAAATATCACCAACTTGCAACACGGTATCTACTCGAGGAATAAAAAGATCTTCGCCTCGTTTTAAACGGGAATAGGCAACCTCGTGCAAGTTAAAATCCGGAAGTTGTTTTAAGGTTAAACCGTTAATATTTGGGTTAGTTAAACGAACATTTAAGGTGCTGAGTTTTTCTCTGCCTCGATTTTGCTCTTGGTTGAACGCCTCTGCCTCACTATCAACATTTACTCGAAATACAACCCGAATCAGCCACATTGAAAGTAAAATACCGATAATCCCAAACGGGTAGGCAATCGCATAGCTCATCCCCATAATCTCGGTAACGCTTTCACCGCTCAATTCCGCTAACACTTGCTGACCAGCACCCAAAGATGGGGTATTGGTAACCGCTCCGGAGAAAATGCCTAAAATCACAGGTAAGGGAACATTGAAGAATTTATGAATCAGGATAACCAACAAACCGCTAATCAGTACAATTAAGACTGCAAAGCCATTGAGTTTTAATCCTGAATGTTTGAGAGAAGCAAAAAAGCCGGGACCGACTTGAATACCAATGGAATAAACAAATAGAATCAACCCGAACTCTTGAATGAAGTGGAGAGTGTGGGCGTCAAGTTTAACATCAAATTGAGCCATAAAATGGGAGACGAATAAACCGCCAAACAGCACGCCACCAATGCCTAGCCCCACGCCTCTAATTTTTATATGACCAACCCATAAACCGAGTACTGCCACTAAAGATAACAAACTGACAGTAAGTGCTATTTCGCTCATTACAGCCTCTATCTAATTTAAATACCTCAAAAATGGTATCTGATTTTAGCAAATCTCCCGAAGTAAAAATGCGATCTATATCACAAAAAATAAATATTGATAGTATTACTCCATTTCTCCTGTTCAAAAAAGTTCCCGAATTTTAAAAAATTTCTCGACAACTGCATTTTTTTGGGTAAATTAAACACTATTTTTTATTACTTAAGGACAAACACAATGTTATCAAACGAAGTTTTTATTTCGATTATCGTGTTGTTGGTGTTGAGCTTGCTCAGAATCAATGTGGTAATCGCCCTTATTATTTCCGCTCTAACTTGCGGACTTATTGGCAATCTTGGCGTTGAAGGTGTAGGATTTGCAGATGCACTCCAAAAAACCATTAAGAGTTTTACCGGCGGCTTAGGCGGTGGTGCGGAAACTGCAATGAACTATGCCGTTCTTGGTGCATTTGCCGTTGCACTTTCAAAATCAGGCGTGACCGATTTATTAGCCTATAAAGTGATCAAATCCTTTGGTCACAGCCCGTCAGGTCGCTCCGTTACTTGGTTTAAATACATTGTATTATTTGTGTTAGTGGCATTTGCAATGTCATCTCAAAACCTAATTCCAATTCATATTGCCTTTATTCCGATTTTAATTCCACCACTATTAAGCGTAATGAATAAATTGCAAATTGACCGCCGTGCGGTAGCTTGTGCTTTAACCTTTGGTTTAACCGCCACTTATATGTTGATTCCGGCAGGTTTCGGGCAGATCTTTATTGAAAGCATCTTAGTGAAAAATATCAACCAAGCCGGTGAACCGTTCCAATTAGTGACCACCACAGCGGAAATGACAAAAGCGATGTTAATTCCTGTTTCCGGTATGATTTTAGGCTTACTGTTTGCATTCTTTGTATCATACCGTAAACCGCGTGTGTATGTTGAAAATACCCCTGAACCAACCGCAGATGATATTGAAGCCCGTGTTGCAAACGTTAAGCCATTCCATATCGGCATTAGTATTGTGGCGATTATCGCGACCTGTTCGGTGCAATTAGCAACAAATTCGACTATTATCGGCGGCTTAGTCGGTCTGGTTATTTTTGCCTTAGGCGGTGTGTTTAGACTGAAAGAAAGTAACGATGTCTTCCAAGCCGGCTTACGTTTAATGGCGATGATTGGCTTTGTGATGATTGCCGCATCAGGCTTTGCCGGTGTAGTCAATTCAACAGGCGGTGTGCCGGCATTAGTAGAAAGCCTGCGTGATGTGATTTCTTCAAAAGAAATGGCAGCCTTGTTAATGTTAGTGGTTGGCTTATTTATCACAATGGGTATCGGCTCTTCATTCTCAACGGTGCCAATTATTACCTCAATTTATGTGCCGCTTTGTGTTTCATTCGGCTTCTCGCCACTGGCGACAATGGCGATTGTCGGTGTTGCTGCTGCACTCGGTGATGCAGGTTCTCCGGCATCAGATTCCACACTTGGTCCAACCTCCGGCTTAAATGCTGATGGCAAACACGACCACATTTGGGATTCTGTAGTGCCAACATTTATCCACTTTAACATTCCATTATTAGTGTTCGGCTGGATTGCAGCAATGACACTTTAAGCTATAATACGCAAAATTTTTGCTAAAAATGACCGCTTGTAGCCGTTACAAGCGGTCTATTTTCTTCTTTATTTTGCAAACCCTACTAATTAGGATAACCAATGAAATTTATCTCTTTTAATATCAACGGATTACGAGCCAGACCACATCAGCTCGAAGCGATTATCGAAAAACACCAGCCCGATGTACTCGGATTACAAGAAATCAAAGTTGCCGATGAAGATTTTCCTTACGATTTAGTCAATCACTTAGGCTACCACGTTTTCCACCACGGGCAGAAAGGTCATTACGGCGTGGCATTACTGACTAAAAAAGAGCCTATAGCGGTGCGTAAAGGCTTCCCGACAGATGTGCTTGATGCTCAAAAACGAATGATTATGGCGGATATCGAGACCGATTTCGGCGTGCTAACCGTATTAAACGGCTATTTCCCACAGGGGGAAAATCGCAGCCACGAAACCAAATTCCCGGCAAAACAAAAATTCTATGCTGATTTGCAGAACTACTTGGAAAGCGAATTAAAGCCGGAAAATCCGATTATTATTATGGGCGATATGAACATCAGCCCGACTGATTTGGATATCGGCATCGGCGAGCCAAACCGCAAACGCTGGCTGCGTGACGGTAAATGTTCATTCTTACCCGAAGAGCGTGAATGGCTAGATCGCTTATACAGCTACGGCTTGGTTGATACTTTCCGTGCAGGCAACCCAGACGTGAACGATAAGTTCTCTTGGTTTGACTACCGTTCAAAAGGTTTTGATGATAATCGTGGCTTGCGTATTGATTTAATTCTTGCTTCAAAATCACTTGCTGAGCGTTGCGTGGAAACAGGCATTGATTTAGACATTCGAGCAATGGAAAAACCGTCTGACCACTCCCCTGTTTGGGCAACCTTTAAATAAAGTTGCAAAAAAATCTGAGTTTTCAACCGCTTGTCAGTTTTTAGCCCTACAAGCGGTTATTTTTTCTCACTTTTTTGCACTTTTTACGCTGTACTATATCCCTATTCAAATCTGTGATACAATCAAACACTATTTTTAGATTATTTTTGGATTATGAACAAACGTTTAACCGTTATTTTACTGATTATTGTTGCCGTACTTGGTGGCTGGTATTACAGCTTACAAGAGAAAGAGAATACGGGGCTTGATCAGCTTATTAAAAAGGAAGGACAGCCTGAATATGTGGGGAATAAAATGTCCACCACGGTCTATGATCTAAAAGGAAACCCACAATATTTCGCTCAAGCTACTGAAATTAAACGCTATGAGTCTACTGAGCGTACTGAGTTTTTTAAACCTTTTATTGAGCTTTTTGCCAAAGAGTCGACGCAAAAACAGTGGAAAGTCAGTGCCGATTATGCAGAAATTACCAAAGAAAAAATGTTAAATTTAAAAGGTAATATCAAACTTGTTGCATTAGATCCTGCATCACGTTTGCAGCAAATCACTACCGATACGTTAACTGTTGATTTAAATACACAGGATATTTTTACCGAAAGTACGGTCAAATCGATAGGTTCCGGTTTTACTACAACGGGGGTTGGATTAAAAGGTAACTTAAAACAACAAGTTGCGACTTTGCAAAAAGATGTAAAATCTTACATTGAACCGACCATTATTAAAGAAACCAAAGAATAATTTGCTTGGAACAAGGAATAACAATGAAATTAATGTTTAAATCTATTTTAGTGAGCGTGTTACTGGGTAGCAGCTTTTCCGCTTATGCTCTAAAAGGCGATACCGATCAGCCGATTAATATTGATTCAGGTAGCCAATCGTTAGATATGACTAACAATATCGTGACCTTTAGCGATAATGTCGTTATCACTCAAGGGTCGATTAAAGTGACCGCAGCAAACGTCAAAATTACCCGTCAAGAAGGTAAAAAAGAAACTATTGACGCTACAGGCTCGCCTGTTACTTTCCAGCAAACATTGGACAACGGCAAACCGGTAAATGGTAAAGGCAACAGCGTTCATTATGATTTAAACTCTGAATTTTTAACGCTGATTGGTAATGCGGAACTCAAACAACAAGGTAGCTTTATTAAAGCCAATAAAATTACCTATGATGTGAAAAAACAACAACTTAAAGCTACCAGTGGCGGTAAAACCCGAGTGAAAACCGTGCTAATTCCAAATGAACTTCAAGATAACAAGAAAAAATAAGGTTAAATGATATGTCTGTGCTTTATGCCGAACATTTAGCAAAAAGCTATAAACAACGCGAAGTGGTAAAAGACGTCAGCCTGAATGTCAAATCAGGTGAAATCGTGGGCTTGCTCGGTCCGAACGGCGCAGGTAAAACCACCACTTTCTATATGGTTGTGGGTTTGGTTCGCCACGACCACGGCACAATTCGTATTGACGACCAAGATATCAGCACACTACCAATGCACGACAGAGCAAAACAAGGGATTGGCTATCTACCGCAAGAAGCATCTATTTTCCGCCGTTTAAGTGTGTACGATAACTTAATGTCTGTATTACAAGTGCGTAAAGATATCAATGATAAACAGCGTAAAGAGCGTGCCGAAGAGCTGATTACAGAATTCCATATTGAGCATATTCGCAATAGTTTAGGTCAATCACTTTCAGGTGGTGAACGCCGCCGTGTGGAAATTGCCCGAGCATTAGCAGCGAACCCGAAATTTATTCTGTTAGATGAACCTTTTGCTGGGGTTGACCCAATCTCGGTAATTGATATTAAAAAAATTATCGTCAATTTAAAAGAGCGTGGTTTAGGGGTATTGATTACCGACCATAACGTACGTGAAACTCTAGATGTATGTGAAAGAGCCTACATTGTCGGTAGCGGCGAAATGATTGCCAGCGGCACACCACAGCAAGTGCTTGAAAGCCCTGATGTAAAACGTGTTTATTTAGGCGATCAATTCAAACTCTAAAAAATCCCCTCTTTGGGGATTTCATCTTTAGATGAAAAATTATGACAAAACTAACCGAATTTCTAAGCCCTGAAAATGTTCGCCAAGGTGTACTGATTTCAAGTAAAAAACGAGCGTTAGAACTCGTGGGTAAAATCGTGGCTGAATCAATCAACCAAACCGAACAGCAATCTGAAGCACTCTGCCCTATTGAATGCTTTGGCAATTTATTTAAACGTGAAAAGTTAGGCACAACCGGCTTAAATCAAGGCATTGCACTTCCTCATGCAAAATTGCCCGCTTGCGGTGATATTGAGCTGACTAAACCGATTGCGGTCTTTTTACAGCTGGAAGAAGCGATTGACTACGAAGCCCAAGACAACAAAGAAGTGGATTTAATTTATGCAATGATGTTTCCGGAAAATAGCTGCGAACAGTATAAAAGTTGCCTACCTGCAATTGCACAGAAACTTACCGATAAATCGTTATTAAAACAGCTCCGAGCAGCTGAATCCGCAGAAGATATTTGGCAAATTTTGGTGTATGCTGATAATCACCTAAAAGATGAAGAATAATACTGAGGAAATATGGAATTAATCATTATAAGCGGACGCTCAGGCTCTGGTAAATCGGTAGCATTAAGAGCATTAGAAGATGCAGGTTATTACTGCGTGGATAATATCCCTTTACCTTTAATTCCAACCTTAACCTACTACCTTACTCAAGAAAATCGTTCGGCAGTCATCAGCTTAGATATTCGTAATTTACCGAATACGCCTAATGCGATTGAAGAATTGCTTACCCAGCTTGAGCCTTTAAATGCTAAGCTGATTTTTTTAGATTGCGAACGCAATACCTTAATTCGCCGTTATAGCGATTCCCGCCGAATCCACCCGCTTTCCACTCAAGATGATCTCTCGTTGGAAGGAGCATTGGATCTGGAGCAAAAATTGCTTGAGCCTTTGGTGCAAAATGCAAACTATATTATTGATACCAGCCACCTTTCTTCGCACGAATTAGCGGAAAATCTTCGCCAAATACTGCAAGGCTCAACCGAAAAAGAACTTAAAATTATTTTCCAATCGTTCGGTTTTAAATACGGCTTACCTGCCGATTCCGATTACGTTTTTGATGTTCGCTTTTTACCGAACCCACATTGGAATCCGGAGCTTCGCCCAATGACAGGCTTAGAGCAACCGGTGATTGATTTCTTAGAACGCCAAACCGAAGTGCATAATTTTATTTACCAAACCCGCAATTATTTAGAAATGTGGCTGCCGATGTTGGAACAAAATAACCGTAGCTACCTGACTATTGCGATTGGTTGCACTGGTGGAAAACATCGTTCCGTATTTATTGCCGAGCAACTGGCAAAATATTTCCAAGCAAAAGGCAAAAATGTGCAAGTTCGGCATAAAAGTTTGGAAAAACACCATAAAAAAACATCTTAAATAAGTAGGGGCTGGTCCTGTGCCAGCCCTCATTTCAACTATTTTAGGGCGGGCACAGGGCACCGCCCCTACATTTGATTTTATGAAATCCGCAGATATTGTTATTGTTGGCGGCGGTATGGTTGGGCTGGCACTTGCCGGATTGCTCAAAGATGCCGACTGCCAAATTAAAATTATTGAGAAAACCACGCCTAAATTTGATGCTGATGCCATTTATCATCGAGTAAGTGCTATTAATGCCTCAAGCCAAAAAATACTGGAACAGATTGGTGCTTTTCAACACATTCCGGCTCAACGCCTTTCTCCTTACACCGAAATGAAAGTGTGGGAAAAAGACAGCTTTGCCAATATCCATTTTGATAATAATGATAATGAAATCAAGCAATTAGGACTTTCACAACTTGGCTTTATTTTGGAAAATGCGGTGATTCAACACGCATTGTGGCAACAGGTTTCTCAACAAGCTAATGTAGAATATATTATCGCCTCCCCCCAAACTCTGGGCGTGAGCGAAAACGGGGCATTTTTAACCTTAGATAACGGCGAAATGCTGTCTGCTAAATTGGTTGTCGGGGCAGACGGTGCAAATTCGTGGGTGCGTAACCAGATGAAAATGCCGCTTACCAGTAAAGATTATCAACATACCGCCTTAGTCTGTAATGTCAAAACAACCGAAAAGCACGGCAAAACCGCTCGTCAAATCTTTGCTGAAGATAGCATTTTAGCTTTTCTGCCAATGGCAGATGAGCATCTCTGCTCGATTGTTTGGTCGCTGCCACCAAACAAAGCCAATGAATTAAAAAATACAAGCGAAGCCGAATTTAATAAAGCCTTAACCATTGCGTTCGATAATCAGCTTGGCTTATGTGAAGTGCAAAGTTTGCGTGAAATTTACCCGCTTGCAGCACGCTTCTGCCGTGACTTTGCCCAACCTCGTATTGCGTTGATTGGCGATGCAGCTCACACCATTCACCCATTGGCAGGGCTGGGTGTCAATTTAGGCTTTGCCGATGCGAGAACGCTAGCGAACGAAATCCAAAAACAATTGGCAAACAACCAAGATATTGGCGAATATCGCCATTTACGCCAATTTGAACGTGAACGCAAAACCGAAGCAATAAAATTACTTGCAGTAATGGAAGGCTTAAAACAGCTTTTTAACGGTAACCACCCAGTAAAAAAATTACTAAGAGGTATTGGGTTAAGTATGACTAACCAACTCCCTTTAGTCAAAAAACAATTCATTCAGCAAGCTATTTACTTATAAAATGTAAATTTTATCGAAATAGCGTAAAGATGAACGATTTTATGAACTAATACAGAGATTACTTGTCTATTTATTGGTACAATAACCAGCCTTTATTGGCTTTTATTTTTATATTCTTGAGGAATTTTTTAATGAACAAATTGACAAAAATCAGTGCAACCGTTTTAGTCGCATTATTCTTAGCAGCTTGTGATAAACCAGCAGAAAAAGCACCGGCGACAGAACCTGCAAAAACAACTGAAGCTGCACCAGCTACAACAACTCCTGCTGCAGAAGCAGCTAAACCTGCTGAAACAACTGTAGCCGCTCCAAGCGAAGCTGCAAAAGCAGATTACCAAAAATTAGTTGATTGGAATACGGCACAAGAAAGCACAATGGCAACAGCACAAGCAGAACTACAAAAGAAATTAGCTACACAAGATCCTAAACAAATTCAAGAAGGATTAAGTGCATTTAATAAAAAAGTAGAAGAAACTGTAAAAAGCTTAGATGCGATTGAAGTATCTGATGCACAAATCAAAACATTTAAAGAAAAAACAAAATCAGTTTTAACACTTTCAAGTGAAGTGATTTCTGAACAAGTAAAAACGATCTCTACACCAAATGACCAAGCAGCATTACAAGCCGTACAACAAAAAGCTCAGTCTTTAATCGAAGCTGGTAATGAGTTACAAAAATTAAACGTAGAATTACAGCAAAGATTCTCAGCTAAATAATTTACCATTCAATGAAAAGCTAGAGTATTTTGCTCTAGCTTTTTTTTGCAATTACTAAGGATTACTATGAACACGCTCGCTAAAATTAGCCTATCTGCATTATTTACCCTTTTTTTAACCGCTTGTGAACAACCTAATTCTACCAAAACACAGAGCTTAGCAGAATCGCCAGTTCAAGTGAAAGAAGACCCAAAAGAAGAGGTTAAACCTGCTGATACCGGCGCTCAAGATTATAAAATGTTGCGGGAATGGCAAGATACTCAAGAAAAGGCCCTAAATGATGCAATTCAAGCTGCAACAGACAACCTTACTGATAAACAAAAAGCCGATTCTGCCTTAATGCAAGAAACCGTTAATAATGCATTATTGGCTCAAATTGATCATATTAAGGTAAGTGCTGAAACCCTGAATATTCAAAATAATGAAGTGAGAGCACTAAAAGACAAAACCTTAGAAGTGCTAACGTTAGGCGCCCAGATGATCGTAGAAGGTGCTAAAATGGAGAAAAATCCTACACCGGAAGCACATAAAGCATTTGGCGAGTTACAAACAAAATTGAATCAATTAGCTGAAGAAGGGCAACAGTTAGAAAATATATTAAGAGCTAAATATGATCCAGCTCCAGCTCCAGCTCCAGCTCCAGCTCCAGCTCCAGCTCCAGCTCCAGCTCCAGCTCCAGCTCCACAGCAATAATATATCGCTTATAGTAAAAAACCAGTTCCTTAGGAACTGGTTTTTATCTGCAATTATTTCTCTAAAAACAACAGCTTGTATTAGCCTCTACTACCAATACGGAAAATATTTCGCATTGTCGCAATTTTTGCCGACAGCCAGCCGATAAACACACAAAGCACTACTAAGAAAAAGGCTTCGCTGAAATCCAGCCCATTCAGTTCAAATTGTACGGTAAACATATCAGTCACATATTTCACTACACCGGTGAAATAGCTAATCGTTACCGCACTAAACAGCACGGCTAACAGGCTGCCAAATAAGCCGTAAATCATACCGGTGTATAAAAACGGACGTGCAATAAAGTGATCAGTTGCCCCTAAAATTTGTTGAACTTCAATCGCAGCTTTGCTATTGGCAACATCAGTTCGCACACTGTTTCCAATCACTAAGAATACCGCTAACAGCATTAATAGCGTACAAACCACCGCAATACGGGCAATCAGCCAAGTTAAAGCAGTTAATTTTTCTAGCCAGCCGTTATCTAAACGGACTTCCTGCACCCCTTTAATTTGTTGCAAACCGTTGCGTAATTCCACCATCGCTTCAGCATTATTAAAATTCGCTTTGGGCTTGATAGTTACCACCGCCGGCAAAGGGTTTTCATCTAAAATATCCAATGCTTCGCCAAAGCCCGACCAAGAACGGAATTCATCTAAACTTTGCTGGCGGGAAATATAGTTAAATGACTCAATTTTATCCGCCTCAAAAGCACGAATACGATCAACGACGGTATTTACATCGTGTTCTGCCAAATTTTTGTGCAGATAAACGGTTAATTGTGGCTCAGGATAAAATTGTGTTGCTGCCTCGTGGGTATTTTTCCAAAGTAAGTAACTCACGGTTGGAATCGTAAGCGAAACAGCAATCACCAGCACCGTCAGAAATGTGCCGAGCTTGCGTTGCATTAAATCTTGCCAAACCGCTCTTAAAGAGTAGTTGGTTTGAGCACCTAATTTACTAAATGAACGAATCATAATATTTCCTTAAAATTTAAGATGCCCTTGCTCTAGCACTAAACACGGCTTTGGACGCTTTGAAATAATATTGGTATCGTGGGTGGCAATTAGCACCGTTGTGCCGGCTTGATTAAATTCCTCAAATAAACGGAAAATTTCAAACGAGAGCTTTTCATCTAAGTTTCCGGTTGGCTCATCGGCTAATAACAGCGTTGGGCGATGAACAATGGCTCTGGCAATATCGACACGTTGTTGCTCACCGCCGGAAAGGTGCAACGGCAGATAGTTCGCTTTATCTGCCAAGCCAACACGCTCAAGGGCAATGCGGGCTTCACGCTCCACAATCGCTTGGTTCATTCCCAAAATAATCAATGGTAATGCGACATTATCCAAAATGGTTCGGTCGGTTAATAAACGATAATCTTGATGCACCATTCCGATTTGGCGGCGTAAAAACGGCAATTCGTGGTGAGCAAGCCGGGTAATATCGTGCCCGTTAAACAAAATTTGCCCGCCATTGGCACGCTCAATCCCCATAATTAATTTTAATAGCGTGCTTTTCCCCGCACCGGAATGCCCGGTAATATATGCCATTCCACCGGCAGGTAGGTGGAAATCAATGCCCTGTAAGGCTGGCTTTCCGCCCTTATAAACCTTGTTCACATTAGTGAATTTAATCATTCTGTTCGTCCTCGTGGCTAAATAAGGCTTCAATAAATTCTTCTGCATTAAACGGACGCAGATCTTCAATTTTCTCGCCCACCCCAATAAATCGGATCGGAATATTGAATTGATCGGCAATCGCAAAAATCATGCCACCTTTTGCCGTGCCGTCTAATTTGGTTAAAGTGATACCGGTTAAACCTACTGCCTCATTAAACAATTTTGCTTGGCTGATTGCATTTTGTCCGGTGCCGGCATCAAGCGTAAGCATAATTTCGTGCGGTGCGGTTTCATCATATTTTTTCATTACCCGCACAATTTTCTTCAACTCGTCCATCAGGTTATTTTTGTTTTGCAAACGCCCTGCGGTATCAGCTATTAGCACATCAATCCCTTTTGCCGCAGCAGATTGCATCGCATCAAAAATCACCGAGGCGGAATCCGAACCGGTACTTTG
Organism: Mannheimia haemolytica; assembly: GCA_900638155.1. Classification (NCBI taxonomy): domain Bacteria; kingdom Pseudomonadati; phylum Pseudomonadota; class Gammaproteobacteria; order Pasteurellales; family Pasteurellaceae; genus Mannheimia; species Mannheimia haemolytica. Next base: position 2,257,077 of record LR134495.1, read on the forward strand.
TGCCACCACCGGAATGTTATTTCGCTCCCCCCAAACTTGAAGTTGTTCCACAGCTGCGGCTCGGAAGGTATCACCCGCCGCTAACATTACCGATTTGCCTTCTTGTTGGAATTTACGGGCAAGTTTACCAATAGTGGTGGTTTTACCCACGCCATTCACACCAACCATTAAAATGACATACGGTTTTTTCGCTTCCAACACTAACGGTTGAGCCACCGGTTTTAGCACTTCGCCCAGTTCCACTTTCAACTGTTGATACAACAAATCTGCATCTTTTAATTGTTGCTTGGTAGCATGTTGCGTTAAATTGTTGATGATTTTTTGTGTGGTCGGCATACCTAAATCCGCCACAAGCAACTGCTCTTCCAGCTCTTCAAATAACTCATCATCAATTTTCTTGCCACGGAAGAAATTACGGAAGCCCGAACCAATATTCTGCTTGGTTTTAATCAAGCCTTGAATTAAACGACTGAAGAAACCGCCTTGACTCGGTTTTTCTTGATATTCATCTTGGATAGTAGATTCTTCAACTGTGTCTTGAACATTATTTACTAATTCAGTTTCAGCAACTTCTTCAGCCACAGCCTCTTCGACTTGATAAGTAACTTGCTCTTGTTCGTTGAGATCTAACTGCTCAGTTGCAATATTTTGAAGATTTTCGACCGCTTGTTCGCCTTTTTGTTCTTCAAATGTTTGTTCGATTTTATCTTCAACATCATCAAAGAACGCTTTCGCCTCTTCAACTTTTTCTTCAACAAACTCTTTAAAATCTTCGATTTTTTGTTCAATGGTATCTTCTACTTGCTCGGCAAATTGCTCAATTTTTTCTTCTTTTTCCTCAAAATAGTCTTCTAGCTGATCTGCCTTTTCTTCAATTTTATCTTCCAGATCGTTTAATTTTTCAGAAAACGACTTCTCAGTTTCCGGTTCAACAATAACAGGCTGTTCCGGTTGAATACTCTCTTGTTCTTGTTGAATCTCTTTCTGTTCAGCTTCTTCTTTCTTACCAAATCCAAGCCAAGACCAAAACCCTTTTTTCTTCTCTGACATATTTTTCTCTCATTTCTCGTAAAAATAGACTAAACTTACATAGTCTATCAAAAAATCCCTTATTTTCCTTTAGTGAGTATGAAAAAAAATCGAAATTCCCCCCAATCTGTTCAGCAAATGGGCGAAGTACGGGTTATCGCCGGACTGTGGAGAGGCAGAAAATTACCTGTACTAAATGCCGAGGGGCTTCGCCCGACAACCGATAGAGTAAAAGAAACGCTGTTTAACTGGTTAATGCACGACATTGCTCACTCACGCTGTCTTGATTGCTTTGCAGGCAGTGGCTCTCTGGGCATTGAAGCCCTTTCCCGCCAAGCACAAGCGGTCGTTTTTTTGGAAAAATTTGCAAATGCTGCCAACCAGTTAAAGAAAAATCTCCAAGCATTAAAATCCGAACAAGGTAGCGTTATCCACACCGACACCCTCGCCTATTTAGCACAAAAAAATAGCGCTGAGCCGTTTGACATCGTATTTATCGATCCGCCTTTTCATCAAGGGTTTGTACCTCAAGTGCTAAACTTACTGGCAGAAAATAACTGGCTTGCCCCAAATGCAATTTTGTATGTAGAAACCGAAAAAAATCACGCTCCGTTAAATTTACCTGAAAGCTGGCAGATTTTAAAAGAGAAAAATGCCGGAATGGTGACAAGCCGTCTCATTCAAACATAATCTTTTGTGTTTTATAACTAAAACTCATAAAATAAAATTTATCTATCTAACACTTTTTTAACAATCTGAGTAGAATCACAATATGAAAAAATTAACCCCTGATGAAGCCATTGATATTGCCTACGATATTTTCTTAGAAATGGCAGGCGAAAATTTAGATCCTGCCGATATTTTACTGTTCAACCTCCAATTTGAAGAGCGTGGTGCAGTGGAAATGGTTGAAACTTCCGAAGACTGGGATCAAGAAATCGGCACTTTAATTGACCCTGATGCCTTTGCTGAAGTTTGGGTTGGCTTAGTCAATGAACAAGATGAGATGGACGATGTATTCGCCCGTTTCTTAATTTCGCACGATGAAGAAAACCGTGAATATCACGTTGTTTGGAAAGAATAAGAAAAATAAAAAGGAGAAAAAATGGCTAATATCGACACTAATCAACCAATAGAAGCCTCGCTTAAATTTCGTGAAGCAATGGCTCACTTATCTTCTGCGGTGAGCATTGTGACAACCAATGGCGTAGCCGGAAAAGCAGGGCTGACGGTTTCGTCTGTTTGTTCCGTTACCGATTCCCCACCAACGCTCTTATTTTGCATTAATAAAAACAGCCACGTTCACGATATTATCCAACAAAACGGCAAAGTATGCGTTAATGTGTTAAGCCACGAACAAGAAGACTTGGCAAAACATTTTGCTGCTATTTTAGAAAGCACGATGGAAGAGCGTTTTAGTTGGGATATTTGGAACAACAGCTTTGACAATCAACCCGTTTTACGCAGTGCAATTTCCGCTTTGCAAGGCAATATTGTTGATGCTCATTCTGTCGGCACTCACACCATTTTTGTAGTCGAACTAAGCCATATTGACGTAGAACCAAACCACAGCCTTGTCTATTTTGGTCGCCAATTTAGAAGCGTTAGCATTGACTAACAATATATTTAACAGAAATTTGATCAAATCCGACTTTTTTAGTCGGATTTTTTATTCCCTGTTTTTAAAACAGTGCTAAAATTTTCCCGTTTATGTTTGACTGAAAAAAGGAAACAAAATGGAAAATTTAATTTGCTACAAACAAATGCCGGTGTGGACAAAAGCGACCTTACCACAAATGTTCCAAGAAAAACACAACACCAAAGTCGGAACTTGGGCAAAACTCACCATTCTCAAAGGTTCTCTCAAATATTATGAATTAACCGAAGAGGGAGAAATTATCAAGGAAGATATTTTTGATGCAAACCACCAACGCCCAATGGTTGAACCTCAACTTTGGCACAAGGTTGAAGCCCTCTCTGACGATTTAGAGTGCCAGTTGGCTTTCTACTGCAAACCGGAAGATTATTTTGCTAAAAAATATAATCTAACCACCACCCATTCAGAAGTGCTGAATACCGTCAATTATATCAAAGGTGGCAAAGCGTTAGACTTAGGCTGTGGACGAGGACGCAATGCACTTTATCTGAATTTACTGGGTTTTGATGTTACCGCCGTTGATCATAATCAGGAAAGCATCGATTTTCTCAACTATATGATCGAAAAAGAACAAGCTCAAAACATTACTACCGCTGTTTATGATATTAACGAGGCAACTATCGGCTCGCAAAACGGTGAATATGACCTGATTATTTCCACTGTTGTAATGATGTTCTTAAACCGTGAACGCATTCCTGCCATTATTGAGAATATGCAGAAAAACACTAAAGTCGGCGGTTATAACTTAATCGTATGTGCAATGAGTACCGATGACTACCCTTGCCCGATGCCGTTCTCCTTTACCTTCAAAGAAGGCGAGCTCGCCGATTATTATCAAGGTTGGGAATTAGTCAAATATAACGAAGATTTAGGACATTTACACAAAACTGATGAAAACGGCAACCGCATTCAACTACGTTTTGCGACAATGTTGGCGAAAAAAATCAGCTAAACTTAACCGCTTGCAGGGGGAATTAGCTTCCCCCTAATTCATCAAATCCATTCTATTTATTTTCACTTTTTCATTCCGCAAACGTTTGCTTGTGCTATAATGGCTTCGTTTTTTAGTCATTTACTGTTGAGGTTAAAGTGAGCAACACACAACTAAGTTACAAAGATGCCGGCGTTGATATTCACGCAGGAAACGAGTTAGTCGAAAGAATCAAGTCTGATGTTAAACGTACCCGTCGCCCTGAAGTAATGGGCGGATTAGGTGGTTTTGGTGCTTTATGTGCTTTACCAACCAAATACAAAGAGCCGATTTTAGTTTCCAGCACCGATGGCGTTGGCACAAAATTACGCTTAGCCATTGACTTAAACAAACACGATACTATCGGGCAAGATTTAGTGGCTATGTGTGTGAACGACCTTGTGGTGCAAGGTGCTGAACCGCTTTTCTTCTTAGACTATTACGCTACCGGTAAATTAGAAGTCGATGTAGCCGCCAATGTCGTCAAAGGCATTGCAGACGGTTGCGTGATTTCAGGCTGTGCTTTAGTGGGGGGTGAAACGGCTGAAATGCCGGGAATATACCACGAAGGCGATTATGATTTAGCCGGATTCTGTGTCGGTGTGGTAGAAAAATCTAAAATCATTGACGGTTCAACGGTGAAAACTGGCGATGCCTTAATTGCATTAGCGTCTAGTGGCCCGCATTCCAACGGGTATTCGTTAATTCGTAAAGTATTGGAAGTCAGCCAATCGAACCCTGCAACCGATTTATTGGAAGATAAACCCTTAAGCGAACACTTATTAGCCCCTACTAAAATTTATGTGAAATCAATCCTCAAATTAGTTGAAGAAGTTAATGTTCACGCCATCGCTCACTTAACCGGTGGTGGTTTCTGGGAAAATATTCCACGCGTGTTGCCGGAATCTGCCAAAGCGGTGATTGATGAATCGAGCTGGCAATGGCCGGCGATATTTAGTTGGTTGCAGGAAAAAGGCAATATCAGCCGCTATGAAATGTACCGTACTTTCAACTGCGGTGTTGGAATGGTGATTTCCTTACCTGAAGCAGATGTCGAGAAAGCCCTTACGCTTCTCAAAGAAAGTGGCGAAAATGCGTGGGTCATCGGTAAAATTGAAGACTTAGGCACCGGTAGCGAGCAAGTTGAAATCCGCTAATTTGCAAAATAAATGCTAAAATTGACCGCTTGTAGTAACTGATCTGCAAGCGGTTAAATTTTTATTGAGGAATGCAAATGCAACTATTTTGGCCTATCTACTTTGTCTTAATGAACCTAAGTGCCTTATATTTAATGTATAGCGACAAACAAAAAGCCATCAAAAAAGAATGGCGAGTACCAGAAATTACTCTCCTCTCTTTTTGCCTCTTAGGTGGGGCTATCGGTGTTTACCTAGGTATGAAATACTTTCGCCATAAAACCCAACATTGGTATTTCCATGTCGCTGTTGTGCTTTCTACTTTTGCTTGGCTGATTGGCTTGCCTTACTTTTATTTAGCTTTATCATCATATTAATTTATCATTAGTTTTTCTAATCTGAAAGCCCAATTTATATCCTAGTCCGCTCACAAAAAATTTGATTTAGATCGCATTATTTGTCTATTAAAATCGTTATTATCTACCAAAATCGATTGTCATTTATTTTAAGGAGATGAATATGTCAGATGTGCGTATTGAACACGATTTACTTGGTGAAAGAGAAGTACCTAATAGTGCTTATTGGGGCATTCATACATTAAGAGCGATTGAGAATTTTAATATCTCGAACGTTACTATTTCTGATGTGCCTGAATTTGTGCGTGGAATGGTCATGGTAAAGAAAGCCACTGCGCTGGCAAACGGGGAACTTGGTGCAATCCCGAAAAAAATTGCCAAAGCTATTGTGGCAGCTTGTGATGAAGTGCTAGTGAAAGGACGCTGTCTCGATCAATTCCCTTCAGATGTTTATCAAGGTGGAGCCGGCACATCGGTGAATATGAATACCAATGAAGTGATTGCCAACCTTGCATTAGAAATTTTGGGCGAGGAAAAAGGTAAATATGATATTGTCAATCCGATGGATCACGTTAATGCAAGCCAATCCACCAATGATGCCTATCCAACCGGTTTCCGCATCGCAGTTTATAACAGTATCACTAAATTAATCAATAAAATCACTTACCTACAAACTGCATTTGAAAATAAAGCCACTGAGTTTTCCGATGTACTAAAAATGGGAAGAACGCAGTTACAAGATGCCGTGCCAATGACACTCGGTCAGGAATTTAAAGCTTTTGCCGTATTATTAGATGAAGAGGTTCGTAACCTTAAACGGACGGCAGAATTGCTTCTTGAAGTGAATTTAGGCGCAACCGCTATCGGTACTGGTCTGAATACGCCAGAGGGTTACTCTACTCTTGCAGTCAAATATTTAGCCGAAGTCACGCAACTACCTTGTTCACTGTCTGAAAATTTAATTGAGGCAACCTCAGACTGCGGTGCTTATGTAATGGTTCACGGAGCATTAAAACGCACCGCCGTCAAACTTTCTAAAGTGTGTAATGACTTACGATTACTTTCATCAGGCCCACGTGCCGGCTTAAATGAAATTAATCTTCCGGAATTACAAGCCGGTTCTTCTATTATGCCGGCAAAAGTAAACCCTGTTGTGCCGGAAGTGGTGAACCAAGTGTGCTTTAAAGTGATTGGTAACGATACGACTATTACTTTTGCAGCAGAGGCAGGGCAATTACAGCTTAACGTAATGGAGCCGGTTATCGGGCAAGCAATGTTTGAATCTATCGAGCTGCTTTCCAATGCGTGTATTAATCTACGTGATAAATGTATTGACGGCATTACCGCTAACCGTGACATCTGCCAAAACTATGTGTTCAGCTCTATTGGTATTGTGACCTACCTCAATCCATTTATCGGCCACCATAATGGTGATATTGTCGGCAAAATTTGTGCAACCACCGGCAAAAGTGTACGAGAAGTTGTGCTTGAGAGAGGCTTACTCACCGAAGAACAGCTCGATGATATTCTCTCGATTGAGAACTTAATGAATCCGACTTATAAAGCCAAACGCTTTACCGAAGAGGAATAATCATTGTTTACAAGCGGTCTGTTTCTGACAAAAAATTGCAAATTTTTACCAAAATCAGACCGCTTGTTATCCCATTATTTCTTATTCGCCTTCAACATCGCCATTAAATTCGCAATATTGGCTGAAGATTTCGCCTCTTTTTCCTGTTCAGTCATTCTCGGTTTTTCACTTTCCCACACTACATCGTCTTGCGGTAATTCCAGTAAAAAACGGCTCGGCTCAGGTTTGATGATTTCGCCATATTGGCGGCGTTCTTTACACAGTGAAAACGTGAGCGTTTGTTGGGCTCGGGTAATGCCGACATAAGCCAAACGCCGTTCTTCTTCCACATTGTCTTCATCAAGGCTGGTTTGGTGCGGTAAAATCCCCTCTTCCATACCGATTAAAAAAACGTGCGGAAACTCCAACCCTTTTGAGGCGTGCAGTGTCATTAGTTGGACTTGGTCAGCTTCATCGTCCTCTTCGCCACGTTCAAGCATATCTCGCAAGGTTAAACGGTTTACCACTTGCACCAAATTCATCGGAGGCTCTATTTCATCGCCCTCTAACATCGCTTGCACCCATTCAAACAAGGTCTGCACATTACGGCTTTGCATTTCCGCTACTTTTGGGTTCGCCGCCATTTCATACAAATAGGCTTCATACTGAATTTTCGCCAACAGATCTTTTACTGCTTCAATCGGATCGGATCTATCGGCTTGATCGGCAATTTCCACAATCCAGCGGGCAAAATCCTGTAAGGCTTGGTAAGGCTTTGGCATGAGGCGTTGTATGAGTTCAAAATCAAAAATCGCCTCAAACAAACTGATCTGCTTTTCATTAGCAAGTATGCCTAATTTTTCTAGCGTTGCAGCCCCAATTTCCCGTTTCGGCGTATTCACAATACGCAAGAAAGCTGCATCATCGTCTTGATTCACTACCAACCGCAGATACGCCATCATATCTTTGATTTCCGCTCGAGCAAAAAATGACGTACCACCCGAAATTTTATACGGAATGCGGTTTTGCATTAGCAATTTTTCCAACAAGCGGGATTGATGGTTGCCTCGATACAAAATTGCATAATCTTTGTATTTGGTCTTTTTCGAGAAACGATGGGCAATCAGCTCGCCCACAATGCGTTCCGCTTCGTGTTCCTCATTTTTTGCCTCAATGACCTGTAATTTTTCCCCTTGCCCCAGTTCTGAAAACAGCCGCTTGCTAAACAAGTGATCGTTATTATCAATCAGAATATTGGCACAATGCAGAATCCGCTGGCTGGAACGGTAATTTTGCTCAAGTTTAATCACTTGCAAATCAAAATCTTCCCGTAACCGTTGCATATTTTCAGGCTTCGCCCCACGCCACGAATAAATGGATTGGTCATCATCGCCCACGACCGTAAAGTTTGGCTCGTTGCCGACAATCAGTTTAATCAGCTCATATTGGCTGGTGTTGGTGTCTTGATATTCATCAACTAACAAATAGCGAATTTTCTGTTGCCAACGAGATTTTGCTTCGGGAAATTGGCGAAACAGCAACACCGGCAACATAATCAAATCATCAAAATCCAACGCATTATAAGCCTTAAGCTGATTTTGGTAGAGTTGATAAAAATGCGAAAACACCCGCTCACGTTCATCACGCACACGAGAAATGACCATTTCAGGTGAAAGCAAATCGTTTTTCCAATTAGAAATAGTGGCAATTAAGGCTTTCAGCAGATCTTTATCTTCCGCCACATTTTCAGGCAATAAATGTTTCAGTAAGGCGATTTGATCCTGCTCATCAAACAAGGTCATACCCGATTTAAAACCGAGTAATTTATATTCCCGTTTTAAAATTTCAAACCCAAGGGTGTGAAAGGTTGAAATCGTTAAGCCTTTGCTGTTTTCTTTGCCAATAGAATGTGCCACCCGCTCACGCATTTCACGGGCGGCTTTATTGGTAAAAGTTACCGCCGCAATCTGCTTTGGCGAATAGCCACAATGTGCAATTAAATGTGCGATTTTATTAATAATCACCCGAGTCTTACCCGAACCGGCACCTGCTAGCACGAGACAAGCCCCTTGAGTGTATTCCACCGCTTGTTGTTGTTGAGAGTTGAGTTTCATTGAATCTATTCAAAAGTAATTTTTACAACTATTTTAACGGAAAGAAAACAAGCGGTCGAATTTTCAGGAAATTTTGCAAAAAACTTTGAAAATCCGACCGCTTGTTCATCAGAGAAAAATCCCTAAAATCTAAATTTTTCCTTTCCATCTTGCCCCTTTAGCTATATCATTATAAGTTGATTTTTTGGGGGCAAATGCCTGATTTTATAACTCCTTTTCTTTTTAATTTAAGGGAAAAAAACAGTAGATGGAAAAAGTAGAACAGAAAGCTATCATTGAGCTTAAAAATGTAACAAAAAGCTACGGTAGTAAAACGATTCTTAAAAATTTAAATTTAACCATTAACGATGGTGAATTTTTAACAATTTTAGGCCCTTCCGGTTGTGGTAAAACAACTGCGTTACGTTTAATTGCCGGTTTTGAAGATTTAACTGAGGGTTCAATTATTCTTGATGGGCAAGATGTTTCTAACGTTCCGGCAGAGCAACGCCCGGTAAATACCGTGTTCCAAAGCTATGCTCTTTTCCCACATATGACTATTTTTGAAAACGTGGCTTTCGGGTTGCGTATGCAAAAAGTACCAAATTCAGAAATTGAGCCACGTGTTATGGAAGCATTACGTATGGTGCGTTTAGAAGATCGTGCTCAACAAAAACCAGCTCAGCTTTCCGGTGGTCAGCAACAACGTATTGCAATTGCCCGTGCGGTGGTAAATAAACCGAAAGTATTGTTGTTAGACGAATCGCTTTCTGCGTTAGATTATAAATTGCGTAAAGAGATGCAAAATGAATTAAAAGCATTGCAACGTCAATTAGGCATTACCTTTATTTTTGTGACCCACGATCAGGAAGAAGCCTTAACCATGTCTGATCGTATTATCGTAATGAACGCTGGTAAAATCGCTCAAGACGGTACACCACGTGAGATTTACGAAGAGCCAAGTAACTTATTTGTAGCTCGTTTCATCGGCGAAATTAACGTTTTTGATGCAACTGTAATTGAGCGTGTTGATGCAACTAATGTAAAAGCAAACGTAGAAGGTCGCATTTGCAATATCAAAGTGGAAGATTTAGAGGTTCAGCCGAACCAAAAATTAAAAGTATTGTTACGCCCTGAAGATATTGTGATTGAGGAGTTAGACGAAAACGAAAGCTCGAAAGCAATTATCGGTCATATTATCGACCGTAACTACAAAGGTATGACATTAGAGTCTAGCGTGAGATTAGATCATAACGGTATGAATGTATTGGTTAGCGAGTTCTTCAATGAAGACGATCCGAACATTGACCACGAAGTGGGACAAAAAGTTGCTCTTACTTGGTATGAAGGCTGGGAGGTTGTGTTAAACGATGAAGGCGAATAACAAATTCCAAAATGGTGCGGTCGCAACTATTTTCGGTTGGTTATTACTTTTCGTATTAGTGCCGAACGTACTCGTTTTAATCATCAGCTTCTTAACAGAAAACCGTCAAAGTCAGTATTTTGTGGACTTTGCATTTAGTTTTGATGCTTATAAATCACTGTTTAATGACACCTATGCAGCAGTATTGTGGAACTCGCTATATATGGCGGGCATTGCCACCTTTTTCTGTTTGATCATCGGCTATCCCTTTGCATTTTTTATTGCCAAAATGCCGGAAAGAATTCGTCCGTTTTTACTGTTTTTAGTAGTTCTACCGTTTTGGACTAACTCACTGATTCGTATTTATGGCATTAAGATTTTCTTAGGCGTAAAAGGCTTTTTAAATGAAAGCTTGATGGCTTTAGGTATCATCAGCGAGCCAATGCGTTTATTAAACTCAGAAATCGCGATTATCATTGGTTTAGTTTACATTCTATTACCTTTTATGATTCTGCCACTTTATTCATCAATCGAGAAAATTGATAACCGCTTATTAGAAGCTGCAAAAGACTTAGGTGCGAATGCTTTCCAGCGTTTTATTAAAGTGACTATTCCATTAACAATGCCGGGCATTGTCGCTGGTTGTTTATTAGTATTACTTCCGGCAATGGGTATGTTCTATGTGGCAGATTTATTAGGTGGAGGTAAAACACCGTTAGTAGGTAACATTATTAAGAGCTTGTTCTTAAATACCAACCAATTTGCTTTAGGTTCAGCAGTAAGTATCGCATTGACTATCTTAATGGCATTAATGCTTTATGTTTACTATCGTGCAAATAAATTATTAAATAAAAAGGTGGAGCTTGAATAATGAAAAAGATGTTTAGAAACCTTTTTATGTTGGTTGTTTTTGCATACCTCTATATTCCAATTATCATTTTAGTGATCAATTCCTTTAATGAAGACCGCTTTGGCTTAAATTGGAAAGGCTTTACTTGGAACTGGTATGAGCGTTTATTCAGTAATGATACGCTTGTACAAGCAACAGTGAACTCATTAACTATTGCGTTCTTTGCAGCAACATTTTCAACCATTTTAGGGGCATTAACCTCTATTGCGCTTTACCGTTACCGTTTCCGTGGTAAAAAGCTAGTGGGTGGAATGTTATTCGTGGTAATGATGTCACCTGATATTGTAATGGCGGTATCAATGTTAGTGCTATTTATGATTTTAGGCATTAAATTAGGCTTTATTTCGCTGTTAATTGCACATATTACTTTCTGTTTGCCTTATGTGGTAATTGCAATTTCATCACGCTTAAGCGATTTTGACGGAAAAATGCTAGAAGCAGCAAAAGACCTAGGTGCAAGTGAAGTAACCATTTTGCGTAAAATTATTTTACCATTAGCATTGCCTTCGATTATTTCAGGCTGGTTGTTGAGCTTTACGATTTCGTTAGATGACGTTATTGTTTCATCTTTCGTGACAAGCCCAAGTTATGAAGTTTTACCATTGAAAATCTTCTCATTGGTTAAAACAGGGGTAACACCTGAAGTGAATGCTCTTGCAACTATTATGATTATTTTCTCATTAACATTGGTGGTATTAAGCCAATTAGTAGTGAAGAAAAAAGTCTAAAAATCACTAAAAAGCATATAATAAATCGGCACTTTAAATAGCATTAAAGTGCCGATTTTTTACAAAAATAAGCTAAAAAAACAACCGCTTAAGAATAATGAATTATTATAAAAATAGCCATAACTAATCAATATCTTTACAAAGCCCTTAATTTACGCTATTAATTGGCTACCAATATAACTAAAAAGAGTGGTACTATGCTGAAGTTTATTTTTAAACGTCTTCTTGAGGCGATTCCAACCCTACTAATTCTGATTACCTTTTCCTTTTTCCTGATGCGGCTTGCCCCCGGTAGCCCTTTTACCAGTGAGAAAGCCTACCCGCCGGAAGTAATGGCAAATATCGAGGCAAAATATCACCTGAATGAACCGCTTTATAAGCAGTATTTTCTGTATATGGAAAATCTGTCAAAAGGTGATTTCGGGCCGTCTTTTAAATATAAAGATCAATCGGTTAATGACCTGATTGCCTCTGCTTTTCCTGTTTCGATCAAACTGGGCATTACTGCCTTTATTTTTGCAGTGCTTATCGGTTTAACCGCTGGCACGATTGCTGCCCTTAAGCAAAATAGCAAATGGGACTATTTGGTGATGGGCTTTTCAATGACGGGCATTATTATCCCTAGCTTTGTATTCGCTCCACTTTTGGTACTCGTGTTTGCAATTTATCTCAAATGGTTGCCTGCCGGTGGTTGGAACGGTGGTCAGCTCTATTATATGGTTTTACCGGTTCTCTCTTTAACCATTAGCTATGTTGCCGGCATTGCCCGTATCACGCGTGGTTCAATGATTGAAGTATTGCACTCTAACTTTATTCGTACTGCAAAGGCAAAAGGCTTGCCAATGCGTAAAATTATTTTCAAACACGCTTTGCGTCCTGCACTGTTGCCTGTGATCACTTATTTAGGCCCGGCTTTTGTTGGGATTATTACCGGTTCAATGGTAATTGAAAGTGTGTTCGGCTTACCGGGGATCGGGCAGTTATTCGTAAACGGAGCATTAAATCGTGACTATTCATTAGTGTTAAGCCTAACCATATTGGTAGGCACGCTCACGATTTTATTTAATGCGATTGTTGATATTTTATATGCGGTCATCGACCCGAAAATTCGTTATTCATAGGAGTAAAGCGGAAAATGCAAAATTCTTCAAAAAATCAACCGCTTGTTGAGGTTACCTCAACCATTCAAGGACGAAGTTTATGGCAAGATGCTCGCCGCCGTTTTTTCCGAAATAAGGCGGCTGTGGCAAGTTTGATTATTCTTTGTTGTATTATTCTTTTTATTACCTTTGCCCCAATGCTAATGCCGTTTAGCTATGAAGATACCGATTGGAATATGATGGGGATTGCTCCGGATTTTGAATCTCAACACTATTTCGGTACTGACTCTTCTGGGCGCGACTTATTGGTTCGAGTTGCAATCGGTGGACGCATTTCGTTAATGGTAGGGATTGCCGGTGCATTAATTGCGGTGCTTATCGGCACCATTTATGGGGCAATTTCCGGCTATTTCGGCGGCAAAGTCGATATGGTAATGATGCGTTTTCTGGAAATTTTAAGCTCATTCCCATTTATGTTCTTCGTAATTTTGCTGGTTACGTTCTTCGGGCAGAACATTTTCCTGATTTTCATTGCAATCGGTATGGTAGCGTGGCTGAACCTTGCCCGTATTGTGCGTGGTCAAACTCTTTCACTTAAAAATAAAGAGTTTGTGGAAGCAGCGATTGTGTGTGGAGTTTCCCGCCGTCAAATTATTTGGCGACACATTGTGCCTAACGTTTTAGGCTTAGTGGTAGTTTATGCCTCCCTTGAAGTGCCGTCTCTGATTTTGTTTGAATCGTTCTTAAGTTTCTTAGGGCTTGGTACACAAGAGCCGATGAGCAGTTGGGGGGCATTATTAAGCGACGGAGCGGCACAAATGGAAACCTCGCCTTGGCTACTGGCTTTCCCTGCCTTTTTCTTATGTTTAACACTGTTTTGTTTTAATTTTATTGGTGATGGCTTGCGTGATGCCCTCGATCCAAAAGATAAATAGAGGTTTAGAATGGAATTATTAGCAGTAAATAATCTCGATGTTTATTTAAAAACGGACGAAGAATTAGTTCACGCAGTGCGTAATGTCTCGTTCTCGATTGAAAAAGGGCAAACCCTTGCGATTGTGGGGGAATCGGGTTCGGGTAAATCCGTTACTTCAATGGCAATTATGCAGTTATTGCCTAAAAATATCGTCTCATTCGGTGAATGCTCAAGCATCATTTTTGAAGAACAAAACTTGCTTACTCTATCTGAAAAAGCAATGCAAGCCGTTCGTGGGGATCGTATCGGTATGATTTTCCAAGAGCCAATGACCTCGCTGAACCCTTATATGCCGATTGGCAAGCAGGTTGCCGAGGCGGTGCAAACCCATAATCCGCAAATCAGCAATGCCGAAGCGGAAAAAATGGTGTTGGAAACTTTGCAAAAAGTAAAAATTCCCGATGCGGAAAAGAAAATGATCTGCTATCCGCACGAATTTTCCGGCGGTCAGCTCCAACGAATTATGATTGCGATGGCAATTATCAATAAACCCGATTTATTGATTGCCGATGAGCCAACCACTGCCCTTGATGTGACAACCCAAGCAGAAATTTTGGATTTAATGCACGACTTACAGCGTGATATGGGAATGGCGATTATCTTAATTTCCCACGATTTACGCTTGGTACATAAATACAGTGACTTGGTCTGCGTGATGCAAAACGGCGAAATTATTGAACGTGGTGAAACGGAAACTGTGTTCACTAATCCGCAGCACCCTTATACGATGGAGCTACTTACCCCGATTCCGACCAACTTAAAAGGGGAATTACCGCCAAATGCACCAACCTTGATTCAGGGTGAGCATATTAAGGTAGATTATATTCTAAAACGCTCGCTATTCGGCAAGCCGAAAAAGGTGTTCAATGCGTTAAAAGATATTTCACTTCATCTTAAAACCGGCGAAACGCTTGGGATTGTAGGCGAATCCGGCTCTGGGAAATCTACCCTCGGACGTGCCATTATGCAGATTTTGGATTATCGAGGAAACATTACGTTTGCAGGTAAGAATATGGCTAATCTTAATAAAGCCGAACGTCAAGCCCTGAAAAAAGATATGCAAATGGTATTCCAAGACCCGTTCAACTCACTTTCACCTCGCTTAACAGTAGGGGAAATTATTGCCGAAGGCTTAACTGTACATTGCCCTCAAATGAGCAAAGCCGAACGCCGAGAGAAAGTAATGAAAATGTTGGAAGAGGTTAATCTCAACCCTGCAATGATTAACCGCTATCCGCACGAATTTTCGGGCGGACAACGCCAACGGATTGCAATTGCCCGAGCCATTATTTTAGAGCCAAAATTTGTATTGCTTGATGAGCCAACCTCAGCACTCGACCGCTCTACCCAGATCACCGTGATTGAATTGCTTAACCGCTTACAGAAAAAATACGGCTTAAGTTATATTTTCATCAGCCACGATTTGGCGGTAATCAAAGCACTCAGTGACCGAGTGATTGTAATGAGCCAAGGTGAGATTGTGGAAAGCGGTGATGTCACTCAAATTTTTGAAAATCCACAACAAGAATACACCAAGCGGTTGATTTTAGCCTCTAACGTGTAGCACAAAAGACAAGACCTTATTCCAACACAGAATAAGGTCTTTTTTAATGTAGATAACCATTCATTTTTATCCCTTTATTTCAAAAATGTTAACAACTTTGAACTTTATCTCAAACTTCACCTCTAAAAAATAGGTTGTCTGAATTCGGATAACACTCATTTAGGAGAATGGTATGAAAAAATTAATGGCATTAGCCACAACAGCAATGATGGCAAGTGGTTTAGCACAGGCTGCAGGTGAACAAAGTGATGCAAGAGAGGCCCACGAAAGCACCGTAAAAACCTCAACTGTTAAGTATAGCTGCCAAAACGGCAAAAAATTAAGTGTGAAATACGGCTTCAATAAACAAGGTATTCCAACCTATGCTGAGGCAAAATTAAGCGGTAAAAAACGTTTTATGCCGATCAACCTATACACGACAGATGCAACCGGCACTAACTTTGGTGACGAAAACAATTTCAGCCTTTACGGTGATCCAATGGAATTTGCCAACCACCGTAAAGCGTCAGTAAATATCCAAAGCCCTGCAAGTGAAATTTTATATAAAGGTTGCACACCTCAAAAATAGATAAAAAGTAAAATGAGTCCGCTCTGATAAGTGGCTTTTTAATAGCTGTTTATTGCAGATAGGAAAGCATTTTGTTTTTATCTACTATCCAGAAACAAGCGGTTAAATTTGTTTAATTTTTTACAAAAAATGGGCCAAAATTAACCGCTTGTTTATTACTATAAAGAAATAAGTACGTAAAAATTAACTCTTACATTTAATGCTTATCTCTAAAATTTAAACTCCACTGATGCCATTACATAGCGCTCTGGAGAAAGGTAACGATTTAAGCCTTCGCCAGTTATACTGTTGGCAACTCCAGGACTAGTTATACCAATAGTTCTTAAACTATCCCAAGTCCAATATTTTTTATTAAAGAGATTATAAACCCCAACTTTAACAATCGCTCTTTCTCCAAACTTTTTGTGTGCAACTAAGTCAAATACGGTGGCTGAATTACTTAAGTATGGGTAAGTGGTTAATGATTTATCGTAACTTAAATATCCAGTATTTGCTAAAATAGCATACTGTTGTGCATATTTTGCTTTTTTGCCTTGTGTGTATGTGCCGTTTAGGTGTATCGCCCAGTCATTGTTCACAGCTCGATAACCTATGCCGAACAATGCTTTTAACGGTTGAACCGTGAGTAAGTCGGAACCATCATTACGTTTGCCACGAGCATAACCAAATCCGCCATTAAGCTCAAAGCCTTGTGGAATTGCATTCCACGCTGTGTTTAAGTCTAAAGTTCCGTTAATATCAACACCTTTGATTTTAGCTCGGTTGACATTTTGCGATTGGTAAACATTGTTACCAATAGTGGCAAGATCAATCAGATTTCTATAGTGGGTATGATAAGCTGTTACGCTCAAGCTGCCTAATGAACCATTACCTACCAGTGAAATTTCATTACCTAAGCTTGTTTCCGGTTTTAAGTTAGTATTTGCTAAGAAAGTTTGGCTTGCTCCACGCCCTTGAACTTCACGGTTAAAGAACATTTCACTTGCGGTAGGTGTTCTAAAACCACGGCTGAGTTTATAGCCAATTTGCCATACAGGAGAGAGCTGATAATTTAAACCAATATCTCCCGCCCAATTGTTAAAGGTTTTATCTGACAAACTATTATCATCCGAATGTAATTTCGACTGCTCATATCGAGCATTTAAATGAGCAGATAGATTTTGTGTCAGTAAAATAGAGTCGCCCATCAAAATATGGAAAGACTTGTTTTTTGCCGGAGACTGCATATTTTGATCGGTTGGCGTAATGCCTGCTGTATAGGTTTGCATATCAAAACTGAAATCAGATACACCATAGCCTAATTCCGTTGACAATTTATGTTCGGTATTACCTAGATCAACAGGCTTGAATGTAACACCTAAGCTACCTTCAACATTTTTAGTATTAAAAGCCCGTTTGGTATTATCTGTTTTTGTACCACGGGCAATAGTGATTTGATCGTTAATACCTGAAATTTCAGTATCCTGTTTGGTTACCGCAACTTTAATATTTTCAAGAATACTGTTTTTTGGAGTGTATAAATAAGTAACGCCATAAGTTTCAATTTCCTGCACATCCAAAAAATCACGTAATGTGACGGTAGAATAAGAAAGCTCTTGACCGGCGTTTTTACTGCGTTGCTTAGAAGTTTTTAATTCAAGGCGATTTTCATCATTCCATTTTAGCCCTAATTTTGCCAAGTAGCTGTATTGATTATTTTTGTAAGGATTTGGTAAACCACGACCACTTCCCATAATATCCGGACCTTTAGACGTTGTTTGTGTTTCGTGTCCTTGACGGTGGCTATACATAACCAAAGCATCCGCATATTGACCATCCGCAGCAATACCTGCCGTCTCAATATTCTCTTTATTTTGACCGTTATAGGTATATTTCAACATCCCACCAAATTGGCGACCTTTCATTAAAATATCACTTACGGTTTTAGTTTTATAGTTCACAGAGCCGCCTAATGCCCCATTGCCTACGTTTGTGCTTGAGCCTTTTTCAATGGTTACATCGCTCATTAATTCAGTATCGATTTCAGGGCGAGATTTATTGTAGTAACTATAGCGACTAAAGGTGGCATAGTTATTTGATGCTGCTTGCGATATGCCATCAACTGTTACTGCCACTTGATTACCTTCAACACCACGGATATTAAACCCTTGTGGGCCAAAGCGGCCTGTTTGCGGAACGCCCATATCAGTACTATAACGTACTAAATCTTCATTGCTCATCACCGCTTGCTGTTTAAGTAGGTTCTCCTGCTGCTCATTTACTTCAATAGTATCTAGTTCAATGCTACTAATCTTTGTTTCTTGAGCTAAGGAGAGTTGAGAAATAAAGGGAGTAATCGCTATTGCTAATACAGTTTGCTTTATTTGCATATTTTAGATCCTCTAGTTAGTTTAATCCGTTTAATGTTAAAAAAATGTTAACACTATATCATTTTAATTGAAAACTTAAATAATAATAATTATTATTTGAGTTTAGATAAAAATCAAATGGAGTATAAAATGAGAACCTTACTTTTTTCTTTCATTGCCCTATCAATGTGTTTAAATACCACAAACGCGGCAGAAAAAATTGTTTCAACTGCGGGCTATGCTTCCGAAATTGTCGCAGCACTAGGAAAAGCTGATAAGTTAGTCGGTGTGGATACCACTTCAGTTAAACCTCAAACGATAATGGAGAAAAAACCTAAAATCGGTTATCGTCGCCAGCTTTCTGCTGAAGGTATTCTCTCTTTAACCCCAGATTTGATTATTTTAGCCCCTGATGCCGGCCCTAACGCAGTTATTGAGCAAATTAAAGCCAGCGGTATTCCATTACTTCACTTAGGAGAGAAACCGAGCTTAGCAGGGATTCGTGAGGATATTCAGCAAATTGCCAAGGCGATTGGTGCAGAATCAGAGGCAAAACAATTAACAGAAATCATTCTGGCAGATGAAAAAAAATTAGCGGACATTCGTAGCCAACATTCTCCTGACAAAGAAGCCTTAGTGCTAATTGACACTGCATCGCAAGGCATCTTTGGGCTAGGGAAAAAGAGTGTGGGTGAGCATTTCTTAACCTTGTTAAATCTCAACAATAGTTTCAATGCCGAAGGCAATAAGCCACTCTCCAACGAGGCTTTAGCCGCAAGTAAAGCAGATGTTATTCTATTAGCCTCCCGCAATCAGGCAAAAGAATCTGCAACGATCAGTAAATTAGCAGAATCCAGCCCACAATATGCCCAACTTACAAATACACAAGCGGGCAAAAAAGGCTGTGTTTTTGCAATCAATATTTTAGATGCCTTGGGCTTTGGGCCTTACACTGCTCAATATGCACACCAAATTCTCACCACTATTCAACCTTGTTTAAAATAACGGATACGCTTTGAAACTGTATTTAACCTTAATTTTCACTTTAATTATCAGCTTAGTGGTTTGTACCCATTTAGGGGCGATGTCATTACCCCTATCCGCTTGGCACTGCAACAACGCTGAATGCGAAAGTGCAGCCTATATTTTATGGCAAATCCGCCTGCCCCGCTTACTAGGAGCGTTGTTCATCGGGGCAGCTCTCGCTATTAGCGGAGCAACAATGCAAGGGCTGTTTCGCAATCCGTTAGTAGATCCGGGGATTATAGGTGTTTCTTCGGGGGCTGCATTGTCTGCGGCATTATATATTGTGATGGTTCAGCCACTATTGCCGGAATCAATCAGCTATTATGCTCTACCTATTGCCGCCTTTTTAGGTGGCTGGCTGGTGACTTTTATGCTTTATCTACTTTCTCAACGTAACGGGCAACTACATATCGCCATTATGCTATTAATTGGTATTGCTCTGGCTGCATTTAGCGGTGCTTTAACCGGCATACTGATTTACATTGCCGATGATAACCAACTGCGCAGTTTAACCTTTTGGAGTATGGGATCTTTAGCCGGTATGAATTGGCAAATGGCGGCAATGATGGCTACCGTTGTCTTCATTTGTAGCCCACTTATTTGGCGGGAACACCGTGCATTAAACGCCTTAACATTAGGTGAAGAAGATGCACAATACATTGGTTTTGACATTGCAAAAGTCAAACGTCGTCTTGTGTTTTACGTTGCCTTATTAACCGGCACAAGTGTTGCCTGTGTGGGCGCTATCGGCTTTGTCGGGTTGGTTATTCCGCATTTGATGCGTTTACTGGGAGGCAGTAACCACCGCCATTTATTACTCAATAGTTTGGTTTGCGGTGCAATTTTATTAATGATTGCGGATACCCTTGCCAGAACCCTAGCCGCCCCGGCAGAAATCCCGATTGGCATTTTTACCGCCTTATTTGGTGCGCCATTCCTTGCGGTAATGGTATGGAAGAGTGGGAAACATATCTAATGAGCAATTTATTAACTTGCCAAAATTTAAGCATCGTTCATCAACAAAAAAAGTTGCTGGAGATTCAAGAGGTCTCTTTTGAACAAGGAAAATTTACCGCCATCATCGGTCCAAACGGTGCAGGCAAAACAACCTTACTCAAAGCCTTAAGCGGTAATAATGCACAAACTAACAGTGCCGTATTTTATCAACATCAACGCTTAACAGACTTAAACGGATATGCTCTGGCTCAAAAACGGGCAATGCTCAGCCAACAGAGCCAAATTGCCTTTCCCTTAAAAGTAGAAGAATTGGTACAACTCGGAAGAGAGCCATATCGCCAAAGTGAATTTGCAAAATTTAATGAAAAAATAACCGCTTGGGCTATGGAAACAATGTCTTTAACCGCATTAAAAGAAAGAAGTAGCATACAACTTTCAGGGGGAGAACAACATCGAGCGCATATTTCCCGAGTGCTGTCTCAACTCGTTCCCGAACCGAATGCCGATTTAAGCGGAAGCTGGCTTTTGCTTGATGAACCCACTAACCATTTGGATATTCATCACCAATATCAGCTTTTTTCCTTACTACAAAAGCTGAAACAACAAGGTTTAACCATCATTGCGATTTTGCACGATCCTGCATTGGCGATAAATCAAGCCGATCATATCTTAATGCTAAAAAATGGGAAAAAATTTGCTGAAATGTCCGCCAAAGCAGTCGCTGAAAGCCGTTTATTAGATGATCTGTATGAAATGAAAATGGGCTGTCGCTATTGCCCTCACAGTGGGCAATATTATCTTTGCCCTGCATTAGCTGAAAGTTAGGGTGCAATGCACCCTATCGTTTAATCTTCGGCATATCCACCGGTAGGCAACAGTTTACCGTCTAAATACGCTTTGCCGTGCTGAGAAACTAATCTACCCGAACAGAACCACTCAATCACCAACGGATAGTATCGATGCTCTTGCTCAACCACTCGAGCCATTACATCTTCAATCTCATCTTCAGGATAAATCGGCACTTTGGCTTGTAATACCACCGCACCCGCATCCACTTCTTCATTCACGAAATGAATGGTCGTGCCGTGTTCACTCTCCCCAGCCTCAATCGCTCTTTGATAAGTGTTTAGCCCCGGGTATTTAGGTAATAAGGAAGGGTGAATATTGAGTATTTTGCCAGCAAAACGTTGCGTAAATTCAGGCGTTAAAATTTTCATATAGCCGGCTAACACAATTAACTCAGCTCCTAACTGCTCAATTTGTTCGGCAATCGCAAGATCCATTTCCACATTGCTTTGGTAATCTTTACGAGAAAATACAAATGTCGGGATTCCCGCCTGTTTAGCTCGAATCAGCCCATAGGCATCTGCCTTATTGCAAATTACACCGCAAATCTGACCGCTTGTATCCGCAGATTTTTGCGCATCAATCATTGCTTGTAGGTTAGAACCATTCCCTGAAATTAAAACCACAAATTTTTTCATATTACACACCGGCTGAATATTAATCGTTCCCGATATTATGCCTTGAATCTCAACATCAGTACAGGAAAGAAAAATGGCTTATTGGTTAAAATAAGCCATTTTCAAGCTAGAAACGCACCTCTGCCCCTAGTGTGTAAGTTCGACCTCTGGCACTATTCGTGAAACGATAGGTGTCTGTATCAGAGTCATACTCTTCTGAGCTGGAAGAGTTATACGCATTTAAGGCATCAAGATAATTTCGGTTCATCACATTTTGTACCCCGACTTTTAAGGTTAAATGTTTATTCACTTTGTAATTTGCATATAAATCGATAATCACCGGAATATTCGGTAACTGCTCGTGAATAATGTTGCCATCTTCGTCTAAATCAATACCGACACGTTTCGCTTTGCCTGTATATTTAAAAATGCTAGACAGTGTTAATTTTTTATCCAGCAATTTAGCCCCTAGCTCCAAAGTCGCATAATCTTTTGGTAGCTGGGTATAAGCTTCAGTGCCAAATCCATAAAGAATAGTCGCACCTTTTGAAGTGGGTGCTGTGCTTTCAGTTCGGGTATAACTACCATTGACAAAAAAAGCATCGGAATCGTAAGCCAGCTCAACTTCCCAACCTCGATTTTTAACCTTTTCAGGGTGATTCACATAAATTTGGAACTGTATAGCATTGGTAGCATCACTTGAATTTCGACATACTGTTGGCCCACAACCATACAACGAGAGGTTATACAAATAGTCTTTAATGCGTGAGTTAAAATATACCGCTTTTAGCCCCAAGATATCATTATTGAGTAATACATTATCTTGATGAATATTAAACCCAATCTCATAGGTTTTCGCACTTTCCGGTTTCAAAAACGGGTTCACACTCAAGCCATTTCGACTGGTATTAAACATTTCTTGCACATTAGGCGAACGGGAGGTTTGTTTGTAACTGACAAACGGTTGAAACCAATCAACAACCTGAAACGCTAAAGTAGCAGAAGGATTCAACTTGTAGTGTTTTTTATTAACATCAAACCCAAAAGAAGGGAAACAATAATCCATATCATCGCTATCGCATTCTGGCTTATATCCTTTTAACTGATAGCGTGAATAGTGAAGACTTGAATTTAAAGTGAAAATACCGTATTTCCATTCAGTGTCTAGGTAAAGGGAATCAATATTTTGCTTACCTGCCGGCCCAAAAGCTGCATTGCGAATCGCTCCATCATTATTCTTACTTTCCGGTAAATCACGGGAATATTTATTTCGCATTAAATTTACACCATAAGTCAATAATGCTGATAATTTCCCTGACTCAAAACGGCTGGTGTTATTCAAATCAAACATCCACATTTTGTTTTTGGTTGAGGCATCTTCTAATGTCCATAGTTTTGCATCATCGTGGAAATCTTGCTTAGTTTCTGTTACGGCAGTTAGGAATTTCAGATCAATCCAATCAGATTGAGGACGGTAACTGGATTCTAAGGAATAGGTCGCACTATCAATATTACGCCCCACTAAGCTATTTTTATATTGACGTCCGGACAATTTAAACTCTGAGTCTTGATTTGGCTTAAAGGCAATTTTTCCCATATAAGATTCAGGGTGATTTTTTAACCCTTGCATATAAGCAGAATCACTTGCCATTGTGCCATTACCTCGCCGATAATTTTGACTGATACTACTTTTGCTAAAAGCCAATAAACTGCCAAGAGAGCCACTTTCCAGCACATCAACTTTTCCGGCTAGTGCAATCATTCCGTTTTTACCTAGATCATTATTGCCATAATTAAAACGGCTTAAAACACCAACTTTATGTTGTTCTAGCAGAATATCTTCGACATCAATCGTTTTAAAATTGGCACTACCAGCTAAAGCATTCAACCCGGCTGCACCATTGTTGTAACCTTTCGCAATATCCACTCGGGTTAAAAAATTTTGATCAATTAAAGTGCTGAATTGGCTCATTGGCCCGTTACCGTCAGTGTGGAACTTACCACCTCCGTTTGCTGATGTACCAAGCTGGGTTTGTGGCACGCCATCAACTAAGGTATTTACCCGACCGAGTCCGCTCATATTACGAATATTCACGCTCACGCCACCCTGCCCCGGGTCAATTTGGGTATAACCACCTGCGACAGAGCGGACAATACTATCTAAATTTTGCATTGCATTCACATTCATTGCACGGGAGCTCACCGATCCGGCTTTACTGAAATTCTCAAAATTAGGGTTTTCCACAGTGCCATAAACTGTAACAGTATCAAGCTCCATAATATTTTTCGCCTTTTCTTCTGCGAATGTAGTTTGCGATGCTACGATACACAACACCGGAAGCAAAATGCGAGTAATTGTATTAAATTTCATAATTCTCCTTATTGAGTGACCCAAAGATAATCTGCCTGTGAAGAAGTAATACCTTCTCTCTCTGTTTTAAGCATTAGCACCGCTACTTTTTTTGTTCGGTCATATTCCGCAGTATGCAACGGAACGCCAAGATCTTTGCGAACGTGGTGGTTACCTGCAATCAGCAAGCTAGTCGATAACGCATTTTTTACTAATTTTTCTGCCATTCTGCGATCACGGAATTGTTGTACTGCCACCATATTTTCCATCGGGTAAACACTCCCGTGATTTATTGAGGACAGTAATTGTGCAATCTTTTGTTTGACTTCAGTGGAAGTGGATACAGAACCTTTTAATGGCTCTGCCCCATTTAATAAAATTTCAACCTCTTTATCTGTTAAGTTAGTGGCTACAACACGACTATTTGAACGCAAACTCTCTACCACTAAATCTTGATACATCTTCCAATCCCATTTTTGCCATTGAATTGCCTCTCTTAAATCAGTAGCTGATAAATTAACCGGTTGGTTAAACTGAATGCGATCAATCGCAGGTTGCTGATCCACATTTAACATCTCCAACGCAATTAAATGTAACTTGGCTTTCTTCGTAAGTTGATTAAATAAATACAATTCAATTTGGTGGTGAATTAACTGAGTATGCTCCTCACCAACTAAAACGTAATCTTGAGAAGATAGACGGGAAAGTAGCTCAGTAAATGAAATCGTTTGATTGGTATTCAGATCAATAATTTGGCCGATAGAGTCCACGTTTTGTTCATTAAGGGATTGTGTTGAAACCGAGCAGCCTAAAAGAAAAAAAGCCATAAAAAGGCTAGCTAAAAAAGAGGAAATACGAGGTAACATAACAAAAAATAAATTAATGAGAATTATTATCATTATGTTATGTAAAAAAAGAAAAATCAATTTATTTTCAGAAAACAGATAAAGAAAATGATTGATAAAACAAAAAGCGGTAATATTTCTAAAAAATATTACCGCTTGTAAAAGTGTAAAGTTGAGATTATGCGTACACTGGTAAACGTTTACAAATGTCTAAAACTTTCGCTTTAGTCTCTGCAATCATTTGTTCGTGATTATCTTTACCAATGCTATCTAACACATCGCACATCCAGCCGGCTAGTGCCGTCACTTCTGCTTCTTTAAAACCACGGCGGGTTACAGAAGGCGTTCCCACACGAATACCTGAAGTCACGAATGGTTTTTGAGGGTCATTCGGTACCGAGTTTTTATTCACGGTAATGTTCGCAGCCCCTAATGCAGCATCTGCCGCTTTCCCCGTTAAACCTTGTTTTACAAAGCTAACAAGGAATAAATGGTTTTCCGTACCGTTTGAAACCACATCAAAACCACGTTGCTTAAATACCTCAACCATTGCTTTCGCATTTTTCACAACCTGCTGCTGATATGCCTTAAATTCCGGCTCTAAAGCTTCTTTAAAACAAACCGCTTTTGCCGCAATAACGTGCATTAACGGACCACCTTGACCAGCTGGGAATACAGCAGATTGCAGTTTCTTATACATTTCTTCATCACCAGATGCAGATAAAATCAAACCACCTCGAGGACCGGCTAAGGTTTTATGGGTTGTTGTCGTCACGACATGAGCGTGTGGAAGCGGATTTGGATAAACCCCCGCCGCAATTAAGCCGGCAACGTGAGCCATATCCACAAATAAATATGCCCCAACTTCATCGGCAATTTCACGCATTTTTGCCCAATCCATAACTTGCGAATAAGCAGAGAAACCAGCAACAATCATTTTCGGTTTCACTTCTTGGGCTTGTTTGCGTAATGCTTCATAATCAATTAAGCCTTCATCAGTAATGCCGTATTGTTCTGCTTTATAAATTTTACCAGAGAAGCTGACTGAAGCACCGTGGGTTAAATGCCCGCCGTGCGCTAAACTCATACCTAAAATAGTATCACCCGGATTAAGCAACGCCATATATACGGCTGCATTCGCTTGTGAGCCTGAATGCGGTTGAACGTTGGCATAATCTGCCCCGAACAATGCTTTCGCACGGTCAATCGCGAGTTGTTCTACAATATCCACATACTCACAACCCCCATAGTAACGTTTACCCGGATAACCTTCGGCATATTTATTGGTTAATTGTGAGCCTTGAGCCTGCATTACACGTGGGCTTGCATAGTTTTCAGATGCAATTAATTCAATATGTTCTTCTTGACGGCGATCTTCATCTTGAATGGCTTGCCATAATACTGCATCGTAATCAGCGATATTCATATCACGTTTTAACATTTTTGGACTCCTAATAAGCTTAAGTAAACGTTTGCGTAAGTTGATTTCACGTTATTTTACGCATTTTTTAGTTTCATAGATAGTATTATTTATAT
Source organism: Mannheimia haemolytica (assembly GCA_900638155.1). NCBI lineage: Bacteria > Pseudomonadati > Pseudomonadota > Gammaproteobacteria > Pasteurellales > Pasteurellaceae > Mannheimia > Mannheimia haemolytica. The sequence continues at coordinate 2,283,622 of LR134495.1, forward strand.
AAAAATTAACTTCGAGTGAAAGAAAAACAAGCGGTCACATTTTGTAAAAAATTTACCAAATATGACCGCTTAGTATTATTCATTGAATTAATGATTATGATCTTTTAAATGCTTTGCCCATTGCATTGCCGCAAATCCTAAAACGGCTAAAACTAGCAAACCAATAGTTAATCCATCCATTTTACATTTCCTCCGCTGTCTCTCTAAATGCCCTGGCGGTTGTTAAAAAAGAATATATAACCGTAAATAATGTAGCCAAATGCACAAACTTCATCAATAGTAAATACTCTCCATAGAGAATAACAGGAATTGCTAAAATTGCAACTTTTGCCACATCGTCCATTAGTTTTGCCCAAGCCTCAAATGAGCTTTTCTTAATCGGCTTTTTAAATAGATTTAGCATAATGCCTCCGTCATTTCCTGTTATTTTGGAAGAAAATCTGGAAACGAGCAAAAAGCAAAGTTGATATTTTCGATGCAGATCGCAAAATTATTTTGCTAATTCCGCACGCAATATCGCTGCCCCTTGGCTGAGTGCCTGTAATTTACCTTGTGCGACTTGGCGTGAAAGTGGTGCCATTCCGCAGTTGGTGCTTGGGTAGAGTTTATCTGCATCGACAAATTGTAATGCTTTGCGTAACGTATCTGCCACTTGTTCCGGTGTTTCGATAATGTTAGTAGCCACATCAATCGCTCCCAGCATTACTTTTTTGCCACGCACTAATTCGATTAAGTCCATTGGCACACGGGAGTTTTGGCACTCTAAGGAGATAATGTCGATTTTTGATTGTTGCAGTTTCGGGAAACTCTCTTCGTATTGACGCCATTCATTGCCGAGGGTCTGTTTCCAGTCGGTATTGGCTTTAATGCCGTAGCCGTAGCAGATATGCACCGCCGTTTCGCATTTTAAGCCTTCCGCCGCACGCTCTAACGCTGCCACGCCCCAGTCGTTTAATTCATCAAAGAAAACGTTAAACGCCGGTTCGTCAAATTGAATAATATCGACACCTGCTGCTTCCAACTCTTTGGCTTCTTCGTTGAGGATTTTGGCAAATTCCCACGCCAGTTTTTCACGGCTTTTGTAATGACCGTCATAGAGGGTGTCGATCATCGTCATCGGGCCGGGTAATGCCCATTTAATTGGCTTGTCGGTATGCGCACGCAAGAATTTGGCATCGTCCACAAACACCGATTTCGGACGGGAAACTGCCCCCACCACGCTTGGCACGCTGGCATCGTAACGGTTACGAATGCGCACGATTTCACGCTTGCTAAAATCCACCCCTTCCAAATGCTCGATAAAGGTAGTAACAAAGTGCTGGCGGGTCTGCTCACCATCGCTAACAATATCAATCCCTGCCGCAATTTGTTCGGCAAGAGAGACAAGAAGGGCATCACGTTTGGCTTGAAGTAGCTCCTCTCCTTCAAATTTCCAAGGTGACCACAGTTTTTCTGGCTCGGCAAGCCACGAAGGTTTTGGTAGGCTGCCGGCTGTAGAGGTTGGGAGAAGAATGTTGCTCATTTTGTGTTCTCTGATTTATGTGTGTTTTTAAGTTTATACTATGGAGATCAAACTCCCCTCTTTAGCAAAGAGGGGAAGTTATTTAGGACATAATTTTATTTATTTTTCTGCTGCCCAAGCCTCTAAAATCGCTTGGTAACGCTTAATAAAATGCTCTTCGGTGTATTTACCCTGTTTGATCGCCAACTGGGTGCGTTCTTCACGGTCATATTCCACTTTGGTGACAGAATAATCTTGGTAAGTCAGGCTGCCTTTATATACTTGCCCTGCGACCGAATTGGCATTGTAAATTTCCGGACGGTAAATTTTTTGGAACGCTTCCATTGTGGCAATCGTGCTGATTAGCTCTAAGTTAGTGTAATCATTGAGCAAGTCTGCATTCTCATCAAAGTAGAACGCATACGGCGCAACGGATTTTGGCGGCATAAAGTAACGCACTTTTAAGCCCATTTTCGCAAAATAGGCATCGGTTAATGAATAACTATCTTGCAGATATTCCACACCTAAAATCGGGTGAACGTTAGTGGTTCTCGTGTAGGTACGGGTGGTTGCCACGCTTAAACAGATCACCGGTGGTTTTTTATATTTTGCGGTATATTCAGGCGATGCCAATAAATGCTTAAACAATTTACCGTGCAACTCTCCATAGCCTTCCGGTACGCTAAATTGCTTTTTGTCTTTGTTATAATCTAGTAACAGTACGCTGAAATCGTAATCACGCACAAATGACGAGAAGTTATTGCCAACAATACCGTCAATGGTTTTGCCGGTTTTGTGGTCGATAACATAGGTTTTTAACCACTCAATCGCTGGGAAAAACTCGCCCTTGCCTTCGACATCAATATCCAGCGAAACAATATCTAATTTCACCGAATAACGATCCGCATTCGGATTATCCCAGTTCGCTAAATCGTTAAAACGGTTGTTGATCATCGCAATCGCATTTTGCAGGTTCTGCTTGCGGTTTTCGCCACGGGCAAGGTTGGCAAAGTTGGTGGTTAAACGGGTGCTCTGCTCTGGTTGGTAATCCTCATTAAATTCAATGGTGTGCACTTGGCATTTAAAATTTGTTGTCATTTTATTGTCCCCTCTATTTTTCAAGATGACTTATTGAACCACAAATTTTTATTGAATAAAAATGATATATTTTTGAAATTTATATGAAAGCAATTCATATTGAATTTGCAAATTTAAGTAAAAAAGCACCGCTTGTCATTTAAAACAGCTTACTTGCCCAGCCTAATTTAGAGCCTAATACGGTAAAGTAGTTGTAATCTTTTAAATGCAGTAGTTGTAATTTATCTGGGCTTTTACGCACCAAGACTCTATCTTCAGGCGTAAAGTGCATATTCACCTGCCCGTCACAAATCACTTCTAAATCAGGGGTATTATATTTGGCAAAACGAAGTGAAATTTGGCTATCGCCATCAACCACTAAAGGACGAGAAGAAAGGGTGTGAGGGTGCATCGGTACTAATGCCATTGCATTCATATTCGGAGTTAAAATCGGGCCACCAGCAGAAAGTGAATAGGCGGTTGAGCCTGTAGGCGTTGCCACAATCAAGCCATCTGCACGTTGTGAAAAAGCGAATTTTCCGTCAATATAAACTTCAAATTCAATAATTCGAGCTACTTGAGTTGGGTGAACCACAATTTCATTCAAGGCATTATTTGCGGCAATAATTTTACCGTTTCGCTCAATGAAAGCCTCTAACAGGAATCGCTCTTCAATCACATATTCATTTTTTACCAAGCAGCTATAAAGCTGTTCAAAAGCCGTTTGAGGTGCAATATCGGTTAAAAAACCCAGATTGCCCCGGTTAATGCCTATCAATGGCACTCGGTATTTAGCTAAAGCTCGGGCGATGCCAAGCATATTACCATCGCCACCAATCACAATCACCAACTCTGCACGCTGACCAATCTGATCTAAACTGTAACTCTCCTTAAGCTGTAACTGAGTGGCAACCTCTGTTTCCACTAAAATTTGATAATCACGATCTTTTAACCAATTATAAACGGCAAGATGTGTTTCAAATGCACTATCGTGTCGAGGTGTGCCAACAATCGCAATCACTTCAAACGGTTTTTGCTGATTCATTTCAATTCCTTAAAGAATGTGGGTTTGATACCATTGATTAAGTAGAATACCTGCGTTTACCGCCACATTTAAACCACTATTTAACGGATTATTAAAGGAAAGCTGTACTGTTGTATCTTCTGTGTAAGCCACATCACTTGCCGGAATCTCACTTAATACAAAAACCACCTTTTCCGCCAGCTTAATTTTGGTTAAAGAAGGGGCTTGCTTATGGCGTGTGAGGTGTACGATTTGATAACCAGCTTGGCGTAGCTGTACCAAAGCAATATGCTTGTTTTTAGTTTCTAACGCCCGCACAAATTCCAAGCCACCTTCTGCAACACGAGCTGCGGCACTGGAATTTAAACTATCTACATTTTCGGTAATAATGCCTTTCACACCATAGAAAGCACAAGTTCTGATGATTCCCCCCACATTCTGTGCATTGTTTACGCCATCTAACAACACTAAGCAATCTTGTTTTTTCGGAACTTGTAAATAGCCCTCTAACACAAATGAGGCGGCTTTTTTCACCAATAAGCACATATCGCCGTGATGTTCGGTGCCGGTAACACGCTCCATCTCTTCACGGTCAATAACGTGATAGGCTTTTTTGTTCTGAGCCAAATAGCTCATTAAATCGCCTAATTTTTTGGCTCCTTCCACTGTTGCCCATAAACGCACAATAGATTCAGGACGCTGTTGGAACAAGCTGATACAAGCATTTTCGCCATAGATTTTCATCTCTTCCAAACGATTTTTCTTAATTTTCTCGGGCGCTCGTGGTGAAAGTGGGCCGGTTTTCTTCTGTTTAACTGAGCTATTCCCACCTTTTACCCAAATTTGCACGCTCCCCTCACCGCTGGCTTTTTTGCCTTCGGTTGGATAAATCTGTTCCGTGCTTGAATAAGTCTCTTCACGCTTAAAATGTAGCTTATGCGGTCTGTCACTTTTACCTTCATTTCCTCGCATTTTGCCTTTATCTGAAAAACGGCGAGAACGCTCATCTGAACGGCGTTCTTCTCTTTGTTTAAAACGAGGTTGATTATTTTCTTTAAATTGCATTTTTAGTACCTAAATGGGTGGCTTGAATGGGGGCTATTATAACGAATCCAAACTACAAGCGGTTAGAAAAAGCCATTTTTTTGTAAAATTTTTCACAGATTAGACCGCTTGTTGTTTCTTTATTTCGCTACATTCTTTATAATTCGTGCTTTGTTATGTTCTTTAAAATCTGGTGGAAATATGAACCCAATGTTAAACATTGCTATTCGTGCTGCACGAAAAGCAGGCAATATTATTGCCAAAGGCTATGAACAATCGCCTCAAGATACACAAGTTTTACAAAAAAATACGAATGATTATGTCACTGAAATTGATAAAGCAGCGGAAGCGGCAATTATTGATGTGATCCGTAAATCTTACCCTGAACATTCAATCGTGACCGAAGAGTCCGGCGTGTTAAACGGTAGCAATGAAAATGTACAATGGGTGATCGATCCATTAGATGGTACAACCAATTTCGTAAAACGCTTACCTCATTTTGCTGTCTCGATTGCCGTGCGTGAAAACGGACGTACGACAGTAGGGGTAGTTTATGATCCTATCCGCAACGAGCTTTTCACTGCGGTGCGTGGCGAAGGGGCTAAATTGAACGAGTTCCGTTTACGCATTGATGCAGAACGCCGTGATTTAAAAGGCACTGTGATTGCAACCGGTTTTCCTTTCAAAGTCATCAGACATCGTGATGCACATTTAAATATGCTTGAAAGCTTAATGAATAACGGCGTAGCTGATTTCCGCCGTACCGGTTCTGCCGCTTTAGATCTTGCCTATGTTGCAGCAGGTCGTGTTGATGGCTTCTTTGAAATCGGCTTAAAACCGTGGGATTTCGCAGCCGGTGAACTCATTGCCCGTGAAGCCGGTGCGATTGTGACTAACTTTGTTGGCGGAACAGACTACTTGAAAACAGGTAATCTGGTTGTTGGTAATGGCCGTGTGGTTAAAGAAATTTTAAATAGCATTCAGCCTACTTTGACCGAAGAACTCAAAGCTTAATTTAATATCATCTATTATTTGATGGTTGTGGGTAATAAAACATTATGGAAAAGAAGTATCCTCTGTTAAGCGAAATCAACTCACCGGAAGATTTACGTTTACTTTCTAAAGACCAGCTTCAAACCGTAGTTGATGAACTGCGAGCCTATTTATTGGAATCAGTCAGTCAAACTAGCGGACATTTAGCCTCTGGCTTAGGGGTAGTGGAGCTTACGGTAGCTTTGCATTATGTTTATCAAACGCCTTTCGACCAATTAATTTGGGACGTTGGTCATCAAGCTTACCCACATAAAATCCTTACTGGACGTCGGGATCAAATGCACACTATTCGCCAAAAAGATGGTATTCACCCCTTCCCTTGGCGTGAAGAAAGCCCTTACGATGTATTAAGCGTTGGGCATTCTTCCACTTCGATCAGTGCCGGTCTTGGCATTGCAGTAGCGGCAGAAAAAGAAAATGCCGGACGTAAAACCGTCTGTGTAATCGGTGATGGTGCAATCACTGCCGGAATGGCATTTGAAGCATTAAACCACGCAGGTGCATTGCATACCGATATGTTGGTTATCTTAAATGATAATGAAATGTCAATCTCTGAAAATGTCGGGGCATTAAACAACCACCTTGCCCGCATTTTTTCTGGTTCGCTCTATACTTCAGTGCGTGACGGCAGTAAGAAAATTTTAGATAAAGTGCCTACCATCAAAAACTTTATGAAAAAAAGCGAAGAGCATATGAAAGGGGTGATTTTCTCCCCTGAAAGCACTTTATTTGAAGAGTTAGGCTTTAATTATATCGGCCCGATTGATGGGCATAATATTGACGAGTTAGTCAAAACCTTGAGCAATATGCGTGAGCTGAAAGGCCCGCAATTTCTGCATATTCGTACGAAAAAAGGCAAAGGCTACACACCAGCAGAAAATGATCCGATTGGCTACCACGGCGTACCTAAATTTGACCCAACCATCAATGAATTACCGAAATCAGCCGCTCCGCCAACATACTCGAATATTTTTGGCGATTGGTTATGCGAAATGGCAGAGCGTGATCCGAAAATTATCGGCATTACGCCAGCAATGCGTGAAGGCTCGGGAATGGTGGAGTTTTCCAAACGTTTCCCAGAGCAATATTTTGATGTAGCGATTGCCGAACAACATGCAGTGACTTTCGGGGCAGGCTTAGCGATCGCAGGCTATAAACCGGTGGTCGCAATTTATTCTAGTTTCTTACAGCGAGCTTATGACCAATTAATTCATGATGTCGCCATTCAGAACTTGCCGGTGATCTTTGCGATTGACCGTGCCGGAATTGTCGGTGCGGACGGACAAACCCACCAAGGTGCATTTGATTTAAGCTTTATGCGTTGTATTCCCAATATGACCATTATGGCGCCGAGCGATGAAAATGAAATGCGACAGATGCTTTATACCGCTTACACGCTGAATACGCCAAGTGCCATTCGCTATCCTCGTGGCAATGCTAAAGGGGTAAAACTTGAGCCAATGCAAGGACTTGAAGTAGGTAAAGGAAACATTATTCGTGAAGGCAAAAAAGTTGCCATTTTGAATTTTGGTGCTTTGCTTGATGAGGCAAAAATTGTGGCTGAAAAACATAACTACACTTTGGTAGATATGCGTTTCATTAAACCATTAGATGAAGCATTACTTCAAAAAGTGGTGGATTCACACGAGTTGTTAGTTACGCTTGAAGAAAATGCTATTCAAGGTGGTGCAGGTAGTTTTGTGAATGAATATTTGCAAAATATCGGCAAAATCAAACCGCTTGTAATGCTTGGTATTCCTGACTTTTTCGTTCCCCAATCTACTCAAGCTGAAGCTTATGCCGATCTTGGATTAGATGCCCAAGGCATTGAAGCAAAAATTCAAAAATTCGATATTTAACTTTAAAAAGTCCCTTTGATTGATACAGAACAAAGGGATTTTTTGATGAACCTCACATTTTCAGTAAATTATTCACACAAATCTAACAATTCGTTTTACTTTATCCTCACTCCTCACTTACAATGGCACGCCTTTAGCAGTTCTGCTAAAAATGATCATTTATCTCAATTTATAGGATTTCTACTATGTTGTGGTTCTTTTTCTGTGTAGCGGTACTTGTACTTGGCTACTTCACTTACGGAAAAATCATTGAAAAGATTTTCGTGATTAATCCGAAAAAAACAACGCCAGCGTATTCAATGAATGACGGTGTTGACTATATGCCAATGTCTAAAACAAAGATTTGGCTAATTCAGTTATTAAATATCGCCGGTACAGGCCCTATTTTTGGACCAATACTTGGTGCCTTATACGGACCAGTTGCGATGCTTTGGATTGTGTTTGGCTGTATTTTTGCCGGTGCAGTACACGATTACTTCTGCGGTATGCTAAGTATCCGTAATGGTGGAGCAACAATGCCAAACCTTGCAGGTAAATTCTTAGGACGTCCGGTAAAATTATTCATCAACGTTATGTCATTAATTCTACTTTTATTAGTAGGAGTGGTATTCGTTGCAAGTCCGGCTCAATTACTCTCTACCATCACTATGGATATTGCCGGTGCAACCCAAAGTGCAATGGAATTAGGTGATGTGGAAGCCGTAAAAGAAGCGGTTGCAGCAGGTGGCGTTACCGTTTGGGGTATGGATAAAGCAACCGTTATCTCAGTCTGGACGTTAATCATTTTTGCTTACTATATTTTAGCAACATTACTTCCGGTAGATAAAATCATTGGTCGCATCTATCCATTCTTTGGTGCATTATTGCTCTTTATGTCTGTGGGTATGGTTTACGGGTTGGTTTCTGCACACTTAAGTGTTACAGATCCAATTGACTTCTTCCGTACAGTGAATGCAGACGGTCAAGGCTTAACTTGGGAAAAATTCACTCAAAACTTCCAAGTAAAAGGTGATGTTCCAATTTGGCCATTATTATTCTTAACCATTTCTTGTGGTGCATTATCGGGCTTCCACGCAACACAAACTCCATTAATGGCTCGTTGTGCTCAAAATGAAAGCGAAGGTCGTTTCATTTTCTATGGTGCAATGATTACAGAAGGTGTGATTGCGTTAGTATGGTGTATGGTTGGTCTTTCATTCTATGAAAACCCACAAGCATTACAAGATGCGATTTCTGCCGGCTCACCGTCTAAAGTGGTGTATGACAGCTCATTACACTTCTTGGGCTTTATCGGTGGTATTTTTGCGGTATTAGGTGTGGTGATATTACCTATCACTTCTGGTGACACCGCATTCCGTGCTGCACGTTTACAATTAGCAGAAATCTTCGGTTTGGAACAACGTACTTTAGTTAAACGTTTATACATTGCTATTCCATTATTCGTGCTTGGTTACCTTGTGTCAAAAATCGACTTCAGCGTATTGTGGCGTTACTTCACTTGGGCAAACCAAATGACTGCAATGGTTATGTTATGGACTGCCGCAGGTTACTTATACCGCTATAAAAAATTCCACTGGGTATGCTCGATTCCTGCATGGTTTATCACTACCGTGTGTGCAACTTACCTTGCGAACAACAAAATCGGCTTCGGTTTAGATTATGAATTATCAGTTTATATCGGTTTTGCGATTACGGTAGTTTGTGTTATTTGTTTCTTTGCTTTCCTCAAGCCATCTGAGGCTCGAGATGAAGATGCTTATGTAACAAACTAATCGCTTGCGTAAAGTGCTAAAAATGGGGACAATTTAGTCCCCATTTTTATTGGTTTTATTATGCAGTTTTTTGACACCCATACTCACCTTGATTATCTTGCGGAAAGCCTAAATTTAAGTATTCCAAAATTGGTTGAGAATGCTAAACAACATCAGGTTGAACGCATTCTCATTGTTTCCGTATTTGCAAAAAATTTTGCAAAAGTGACCGCTTGTGCCAAGCAAAAACCGGAAAACTTGGTGTATGGATTAGGACTGCACCCACTCTATATTCAACAGCATCAAGAGCAAGATCTAATCTTATTGGAAAATTTGTTAAGCCAGCGAGATCCGCAATGTACCGCAGTGGGTGAAATCGGTTTAGAAAAAGCGGTAGCTGAAGTTTGCACGCCATCGCTATGGAATAAGCAATGCGACTTTTTAGAAGCACAACTTGCGTTAGCGAAACGGTTTAATCTACCGGTAAACCTGCATTCACGCAAAAGCCACGATCAACTTTTTGTGTTTCTCAAAAAAGCCCAGCTCACAAAAACCGGTGTAGTGCACGGTTTTGCCGGTAGTTATGAACAGGCTAAGCGTTTTGTCGATCTCGGTTATAAAATTGGTGTCGGGGGAACAATTACCTATGAACGTGCGAACAAAACACGTGAGGCGATCCGAAAATTGCCGCTAGACAGTTTGTTGTTGGAAACCGATTCCCCTGATATGCCGGTGTTTGGCTTTCAAGGGCAGCCAAACCGACCGGAACGGCTTTTAGTGAGTTTTAATAGCCTATGTGAATTAAGAACAGAATCACCAAATATGATTGCAGAAACCATTTGGCAGAATAGTGAGCGGTTATTTTTTTACGCTTGATTTAGTTGTTGTTTTAGATGTCGCCAAATTTGCGAGCCATAATTTACATTAAAATTAGAGCAAATTGCTTCTTCTTGTGTTTTTATGTCAAGATTTTCACAGCAATTTACAATTTTTTGCCAATAAACGACCGCTTGTAATTCAAAATGTACACCCGACAACAGATAATAACCTCGCCCTAGCTCTCCCTCTATCATTGCTACTGAGCCATCAGGATAATAAGCCAACGGGTTATAAATCACTGTTGTTGAATTTGGTTCAAAACAGCAACCACCGTGATAATAAAACGGCGTTTTTCCACCCTCTGCAAGTGTTACTTCAACTATCGCTTTGCTACCAATGTTTTCATCGTAAAGTTGCCCGTTGGTAAACTGCGGCAGGCTGCCTTTCGCAATGCCATTAAATAAAGCTAGTTCTCGATTGCCATTTACGCTATAGTCACGCCCTACAAAATTCAATTCAGCACAGCCATAATAAGCTCCGGCACAGATACCGAGATAAGCTCCACCTTGTTCAATAAATTGGCGGATTCTACGATTGCCTTCTCCGTTTAATTTTTTGCAGTAAGGTAAATCGGCTCCACCGGGCATGATTAATAAACAGCCATCGGAAAACTTGCTTTGAATAATTTGTTTGGCATTGATGAGATAAGCCGGACGCTGTAAATGCTGTTTTACTGCCAATAACAGTGATTGAACACCAATTTCACTGCTACCTTCATCACAATAAATATAAACTGGTTTTACCATTTTAAATTCACTCTTACCCTAAAAGACATCTTCCTATATAATCGGTTGAGAATATTTTAACCATATTAAAGGAGAGGATTATGTTCACTACGCAATTAATTCAAACTAAACGTTGGCTAGAAGCCAATAGTATAACTACATTTTGGTTGAAAACTTTTATTGGAGCAACACTGCTTGCTATTTTTGCACAAATTTCTGTGCCGATGTACCCTGTACCCATTACAGGGCAAACACTTGCTTTAACTGTGGTTGGTTTTGCAATGGGTCGTAAAGCCGCAACTGCTGCAGTATTACTTTATCTTTTTGAAGGGGCGATTGGTTTACCTGTCTTTGCCGGCGGTGCTTCAGGTTTCCATCATTTCTTTGGTCCAACAGGCGGATACTTATTAGGCTATATTCCAACCGCCTATTTCTTAGGCTATTATAGCGATAAAGGCGTATTAAACTCTTTTTGGAAAAGTTTATTTGTCGCCTTAATTGCAAGTGTGATCACCTTTGCTTTCGGCTTGGCTCAACTTTCTTTCTTTGTACCAGAAGGCACTGTATTACAAGCGGGCTTATATCCATTTATTTTAGGTGGTGTGCTTAAAGCACTCCTAGCGAGTGTTTTGGTTAGCCCAAGCTACAAATTCTTCTCGAAACTCTAATCTTTCTAAAGGCTTTGTTACGGCAAAGCCTTTTTCAATTCTGATTGCTCTATTTTTTACTACATTTCAAAATCACCTTCATTTGATTTTTTAATCAAAATAGCCAAAAGTTATTTTCTCAACGCTAATAATAACTTTTTTGCCTAAAAGGTATTAAATCGGTACAATGATTTAATACTGGCAGAATGTTTGAAGGAGCATTGATGAATAGCACTAAATTTTACTCCCTTTATTCAGGTATCTTTTTTCTGTTTTTCGGCTACGGTTTATTTCTCAATTCAGCAGGAATTAAGCTTGCCGAAATGGGGGTAACGGATATCATCATCGGTTTACTTAACGCTGCTTTCTTTATTGGGGCGGCATTAAGCACCATTTTTGCCCACCGTATTGTGTCAAGTGTCGGGCATATCCGCTCATTTAGTGTATTCTGTGCCGTTTTTGCTATTGCCGCCCTCAGTCATATGATGGTGGATACTTTGTGGATTTGGGGCGTATTACGCATTATTTTGGGCTTCTGTCATTATAGTTTACTGCTTTTGGTCGAAAGTTGGTTAAGCGAAAAAACCAATGTCGATACCAGAGGCAAAGTGCTTGCGACCTATAATATCATCTTTTATCTTGCCTTTATTTTAGGCGTGAGTTTATTAAGTTTAGAACTCAGTAGCCGAAACATTTTTACCTTATCCACCATTTTAGTGGTGATGTCGATGATCCCAATCGCTTTAACTAAAATGGTTCAACCTGATATTCCGAGCCGTGAACGCATTAGCATTCCTAAACTATTTGCAATTTCGCCGTTAGCCTTAGTAACCAGTTTTATTAGCGGAATGTTAGTAAATGGCTTTTTTACAATGGTGTCGGTTTTTCTACTGAAGTTTAGCTTTTCATTAAGTGAAATCTCTCTTTATTTGATGATCTCGATGATCGGCGGTTTTATCAGTCAAATGCCAATGGCGATATTATCGAACCGTATTGGCAGACGTAACGCCATTTTAGTCTGTTCTGTAATCGCCACTTTAACCGCACTTGCCGGATTATTTGCAATTTTCCAAGAAAATTTGACCGCTTGGGGACAGTATATTATCGCCTTTTTCTTTGGCTGTAGTCTGTTTAGCTTATATGCGTTGAGTATTGCCCGTGCCAACGATGAATTGCCGAATAATATGAACACAGTTGAAGTAAGCAGAGGTTTACTGTTTTGCTATGGTGTGGGGGCGTTAGTTGCTCCACCGCTTATCGGGTTTGCGATGAGCCTTTCCGCTGAATATGGCTTTTATGCACTTTTTGGACTGTTCTCACTTAGTTTATTTATTTGTGCTTTCCGCACTAAATCAATCCCGAAAGCGGAACGAGCAGAGATGCAATACGCTACCCCAATTGCCACCGCAAGCCCGCTTGAAGAAATTGAAACAGTTGAGGAAGAACTTATTCCGTTTGATGAAGAGGCGGTGCAAGAATATCAAGCTCAACTTGAAACATTTGAAGAAGAGCCACAAACAGAAAATGAAAATATTGAGCTTGATGAAAAAACCGCTGAAAACAGCAAAGTTTAATTTTTCTTTGTTTTATGCTAGAATTTCTGTGCTTTTATTCCCCACTTGTAAGGGAAATAATAAGCAAATTGCAAAATTTTAATCAAAAAAGACCGCTTGTAGGCGGTTTTTTCATTCTCAAACTCAACAAGTAATCTCTCGTATGGATTACCACTGTAAGGATTTATTATGCCAATTATCACTTTACCGGACGGTTCACAACGTTCATTTGACAACCCGGTTTCTGTAATGGAAGTTGCCCAATCTATCGGGGCCGGTTTAGCAAAAGCGACCATTGCCGGTCGTGTAAACGGTGAACGCCGTGATGCGTCTGATATCATCAGCCAAGACAGCACACTCGAAATTATAACTGCCAAAGACGAAGATGGTTTAGAGATCATTCGTCACTCAACCGCTCACTTATTAGGTCACGCCATCAAGCAATTATTCCCTGATGTCAAAATGGCTATCGGTCCGACTATCGAAAACGGTTTCTACTACGATATTGATTTAGACCGCTCTTTAACCCAAGAAGACTTAGACGCCCTTGAAAAGCGTATGTTAGAGCTGGCAAAAACCAACTATGACGTGGTAAAACGCCCGGTAAGCTGGCAAGAAGCTCGTGATACCTTTGAACAACGTGGTGAGCCATACAAAATGGCGATTTTAGATGAAAATATTGAACGTACTGCAACGCCTGCGTTATATCACCACGAAGAATATATTGATATGTGCCGTGGGCCTCACGTGCCAAATATGCGTTTCTGCCACCACTTCAAATTACAAAAAGTTGCCGGTGCTTACTGGCGTGGCGACAGCAAAAACAAAATGTTACAACGTATTTACGGTACCGCTTGGGCAGATAAAAAACAATTAGCCGAATATTTACAACGTTTGGAAGAAGCGGCAAAACGTGACCACCGCCGTATCGGTAAAGCGTTAGATTTATACCATATGCAAGAAGAGGCACCGGGTATGGTGTTCTGGCACAATGACGGCTGGACGATTTTCCGTGAGCTTGAAACTTTTGTGCGTACCAAATTGAAAGAGTACGATTACCAAGAAGTAAAAGGTCCGTTTATGATGGACCGTGTGCTTTGGGAAAAAACCGGACACTGGCAAAACTACGCAGATTTAATGTTCACTACCCAATCGGAAAATCGTGAATATGCGATTAAGCCAATGAACTGCCCGGGTCACGTTCAAATTTTTAATCAAGGCTTGAAATCTTACCGTGATTTACCGATCCGTATGGCAGAATTTGGTTCGTGCCATCGTAACGAGCCGTCCGGTTCATTACACGGCTTAATGCGTGTGCGTGGTTTCACTCAAGATGATGCCCATATTTTCTGTACCGAAGAACAAATCGAGTCAGAAGTAACAAGCTGTATCAAAATGGTGTACGACATTTACAGCACCTTCGGTTTTACTAACATTGCAGTAAAACTTTCAACCCGTCCGGAAAACCGTATCGGTGATGATGCCATGTGGGACAGAGCAGAAGAAGGCTTAGCCAACGCCTTACGCAACAACGGACTTGAATATGAAATTCAAGAAGGCGAAGGTGCATTCTACGGGCCGAAAATTGAGTTTGCATTGCGTGATTGCTTAGGGCGTGAATGGCAATGTGGCACGGTGCAACTTGACTTCGCTCTACCGGGTCGTTTAGAAGCCTCTTATGTAGCAGAAGATAATGGTCGCCGCACACCTGTAATGATTCACCGTGCGATTCTTGGCTCAATCGAACGTTTCATCGGGATTATCACCGAAGAATATGCCGGTTTCTTCCCAACTTGGCTTGCACCCACCCAAGCAGTGGTAATGAACATTACCGACAGCCAAGCAGATTATGTGCAACAAGTGGTAAAACAGCTTTCTGATGCAGGCATTCGTGTGAAAGCAGACCTTCGCAACGAAAAAGTCGGCTTCAAAGTGCGTGAACATACCTTACGCCGTGTGCCTTATATGCTGGTTTGCGGTGATAAAGAAATTGCCGAAGGTAAAGTATCTGTACGCACCCGTAAAGGTGCAGACTTAGGCACTTACTTCGTTTCAGACTTAGTTGAGATTCTGAAAAACCAAATTAAAGCTCGAGAGCTGAAATTATTAGGCGAAGAGTAATAACATAAATAAAAGCAGCTACCTTTCTGACATAATCAAGGGTTAGCTGCTTTTTTATTGGAATAGGAAAATGATTAATGCCCACTTAACACTTTTGCCGGTTCTAATTTAGCGGCACGGTTGGCGGGATATAAACTTGCACAAAGACTTAAAATAATCGTAGCAGCCAAGACATAGACAACATCTTGCCAATGCAATTCACTTGGTAGGAAATCAACAAAATAAACCCCATCTGAAAGCAATTTCATCCCAAAGAATGCCTCAATCGCTTTGATGATAGCGGTCAAATTTAGCGATAAAATTACACCTAAAATCAGCCCGAATAACGCCCCTTTCATACCTGAAATTAAGCCATACCACAAGAAAATGCGGCGGATAAAACCGTTATTTGCCCCGAGTGTCCGTAAAATCGCAATATCGCCCTGTTTGTCTTTCACCGCCATAATCAAGGTAGAAATAATATTAAAACAGGCAACGCCAATCACCAGAACCATTGCAATGTACATCACGGTGCGAATCAGCTGAATATCGTTATACATATAACCAAATTTATCAATCCACGTATTCAAATAAAGCGGTTGGGTATAGCCGTTAAGTTGTGGCATTTCAAGCTGTTGTACATCAAACGGATTGGCAAGGCTGATTTCAAGCCCTGACACTTCATTCGCTTGGTATTCCAACAGCTCTTGAGCTTTATTCAGTGGAATCAAGGCATAACTGTGATCCAGCTGCCCATCTAGCCGCAAAATGCCGGTTACGTTTAGATTAAAACGCAAGGGCTGGGCTAATTTACCCTCTTCTGTTGGCTGAGGAATTAAAAGCGTAACTTCGTCTCCTGCCTCAACTTCTAACGCTTTGGCAATACCGGCTCCTAAAATCAAGCCATCTTCATCGGCTTGAAATTGCTGATTGAACGCTTGCCATTGCTCGGGTGGAATAAATTGGCTTAATTGGCTGACCTGATCTTGCTTTTTAGGATCAACCCCTCGCACCTGGGCGATTTTAAGCTGAGCCCCATTTTCAATTAAGGCGGTAAAGCTGACAAAAGGCGAACTAGCGGTCACATTTTGCGATTTTTTTACCAATGCCTCTAATTTTTTGCTATCAAAAATTGGTTGAGGCTGATTGTCTTGAAACGAAACCAGTTCAGCGTGTGGCACAACCGAAAGCACACGATTATTCAGCTCTCGCTCAAAGCCGTTCATTGCACTTAGCCCGATAATCAATACTGCGACCCCAAGGGCAATACCGATGTTGGAAAAGAGGGCAATTAGTGAAACCAGTCTGTTTTTCTGTTTGCCCCGTTGGTAACGCCAGCTAATGAAAAACGGCGTACTCATAAGCTCTCCTCGCTTAACACGCCATCTCGCATTACAAGACTACGTGAAAGTTTATTCGCCAGGTTTAAATCGTGCGTTACTAATAAAAACGCAATATTTTGCTCTTGGTTGAGCTGTTGAATCAGCTCAAAAATGCTTTCGGTGGTTTTTTGATCTAAATTACCGGTCGGTTCATCGGCAAGTACCAGAGCAGGATTATTAACCAACGCTCGGGCAATCGCCACCCGTTGGCGTTCACCGCCTGAAAGTGCTGATGGGCGATGTGTCATTCGATGAGCTAATCCGACCGCTTGTAACATTTTCTCGGCACGGTTGGCAGCTTCGGTTTTGTTCTGTTTGCCGATCAGCATCGGCATCATCACATTTTCAAGGGCGGTAAAGTCTGCCATTAAGTGATGAAACTGGTACACAAAGCCTAAGTTTTGGTTACGCAATAACGCCAATTTGTCTGAACTGAGCTGTTGCAGTGATTGCCCTCGAATCCAGACTTCACCGGTGCTTGGCTGATCTAGCCCGCCTAATGTGTGCAATAGGGTGCTTTTGCCGGAACCTGAACTACCGACAATCGCCACCAGCTCACCTTCGTTCATCGAAAATGACACCTCTTTTAGCACCTGAACTTTCTGTTCGCCCTCATCGTAAAATTTGCTGATATGTTCACAGCGAAGTAATTCTGTCATTTTAACCTCTTTGGCCATATAAAATATAATTTAGCAAATTTTGAATCTCTTTGGGACCAGACTCTATTATTAATTTATATAACTCTCCAGATATACATAAATATGAAATAAAGATAAGTAATAAAGTTATAGAAACTTTTTTAAATCCCCAGATAACTCTCTTTTTATTAAAGAACTTATTTACTGATAGCAATAACATTGACGCGACAACTTCTTTTAAAACTAACATAAGAAGTAAAACACCAGATATGTATATAGTTATCCATATTATTAAGTTAGGGCTTCTATAGTAATTAGATAAAAATTCTAAAATACCTTTTTTATTCAGATAATTGCTTATACTAGTAAAAGAATTATTTTTACTAATTAAATCAAATGCAAAATCCAATATAAAATAAAAAATCAGATGAATAAATATAACAGCGATCCAGCTATAATCATATTCTCTCTTATGGACTCTATACAATAAGCATCCAATGCATAGAAATATTATGATCTTATTTAATACGTTAAACAAAAAATGTACATAATTAGGGTTAAATAAATAGAAAATAAAAAATATAAAAATAAAAACACCTAATAAACCATCATATGGTTTATTGATGATTTTATTGTCTATATAATAATTGATAGATATAGATGTATTATTAACAACCGAGTTTGATGTTGTTGTTTTAGATTTGTCTAATAAAAAAGTTAAAAGAACTCCAATAATTGTTGAAATAATACTAATAAGAAAATCATCGCTTTCTAATAGTTTGATAACGTTTTGCATATTAAATATCTCGTAATTATTCATATCTCAATGCCTGTGCCGGCTCAATTTTTGAGGCTCGGTATGCCGGGTAAAGCGTGCAAAGGAGTGAAAGCAACATCGACACCCCAACAATAACCGCAATTTGCGTGCCTGAAATTAGGGTTGGCAGCTGTATGCTCGGATTTAATAACAGGATAATCTGATCTAAATTGTAGGCAATCAGCACTCCAAGCAAACCACCAATAATCGAGCCAATTACCCCGACAATCGCCCCTTGGAACACAAAAATCTGCATCACTTGTTTTTTGGTTAAGCCTTGAGTTTGTAAAATCGCAATTTCGCCCTGTTTGTCCACCACCATCAAACTGAGTGAAGTCACAATATTGGAAATTGCCACCACAATAATTAGGCTAATAAGTAAACCCATCATATTTTTTTCCATTTTTACCGCTTGGAAAAATTCACCTTTTTGCTCCCGCCAATCACTGATTTGGTAGCGTTCTGCATCGAAATATTGGCTAAGTTCGGTAACTTGGAACGGATCTTGCAAATATAAACGCACGCCTTGTACTTGATCTTCACTGATACGGAGCAAACGCCCGACATCGGCTAAATTGGCAAAGAGGGTAAATTCGCTCGCTTCCCGATTAGATTGATACACGCCCGAAATTTCAAACAAACGTTGCACCGGCACTCGACCCAGTGGCGTATATTGGCTGTTTTCAGTGATCATTAAGCGAAGCTTATCGCCAATGGTTACATTCAATTTATTTGCCAAGCGAGAGCCAATTACTACCTTAAATTCACCACTAGGTAGTAATGCTGGGATATTTTCCGCCACTAACAACGGATCGTCTGTGGCATTTTCCACGCCGATTAACTGACCGGCGTTAATGCCTTGTGAACTTTGGATAATCACATTCGCACGGTTAATCACCACACTTTGCTTGGCAAATTCTGGTAGAGCCAGTTTTTCACCTTTGGCAAAATGCCCCTCTTGAGGGGTGATGATAGCGTGAGGCAAGGTGGATAGCAGATTGGTTTTCTGCATATTTTCTAAACCGTTCATAACCGACAGCACAATCACCAATGCCATTACGCCCAGTACAATGCCAAGGCTGGCAAGATTGGTGACTAACCGCCCGAAACGGTCAGCACTTTTCGATCTAAAATAGCGAAAGGCAATAAAAAAAGGGGTTAAATTCATCTGTTTCTTTTAAAAATAATAGATACTACGGGTGGATATATCTGTCCGTCCCTACGGAGTTTAGCACTCTCTCCCCTTGTGGGAGAGAGACCGAAAAATATTTCGTTCAGAAATATTTTTCAGAGAGAGGGGGTATTTGCAAAATTCTGATGAAAAATACCCGCTTGTTCCCTCTCCCTGATTTTTCTTCTGAATGAAGAAAAATCGTTCCTCTCCCACAAGGGGAGAGGATTGTTCGAAACGGTAAATTGAAATCTAAACAATATCTTATGGTATCTACAAATTATTTACCTGTTGCCACAAACTCTTCCATATTTTGTGTTACTTTGTTCACTAGCGTTGTAACCGCAGAATCGCTTGCCCACGCAACGTGTGGGGTAATCAGTAAATTCGGTAAACGTTTTGCCGCTAACATTAAAGGGTTGTCTTTTTCAGGCGGCTCTTTCACTAAAACATCTAATGCTGCTCCGGCAATCTTGCCTTGCTCTAATGCCTCAAGCAATGCCTGTTCATCAATCAGTGGGCCTCGACCCGTATTGATAATATAAGCAGTCGGCTTCATTAAGGCTAAGGTTTCTGCATTAATCAGGTTTTGGGTCTGCTCGGTTAAAGGGCAGTGTAGCGAAATAATATCTGCTTGCTTGAATACCTCTTCAAAGGCGGTGTAGCCTGCTCGAATTTCAGTTGCCCCTTGATGTTCTGCAAAAATAACCTGCATTCCGACCGCTTGTGCCAGCCTTGCCACTTCAGCCCCGATGTTCCCTTTACCGAAAATGCCTAAGGTTGAGCCTCGTACATCGTGAATCGGGTAATCTACATAGCAAAATTGCCCGCAGGTTGCCCAGCGATCCGATGTGATTAAATCACGATGGTAATCGGCTAAACGGTGTTTCAAGGAGTAAATCATACCAATGACGTGTTCCGGCACGGTGATGGTGGAATAGCCAGTTACATTTTTAACTGCAATCCCTAACTCTTTTGCTGCCGCTAAGTCCACATTGTTCGTGCCGGTTGCTGTGATCGCAATTAATTTCAACTTTGGCAACTTAGTCAGTAAATCACGTTGGAGCAGCACTTTGCTGGTGATGATAATATCCGCCTCTTTTACTCGCTCAAAAGTTTGATCGGCAGAGGTGGTGGCATATTCTGTCCAAGTATGTGGAAAATTCGGGCGAGGAATCTCGTGAGTGGCAGGAATGCCGGTGCGGTCAAGAAAAACAATATTTAACATTATTTTCTCCTATTCTGTCTTTTTACGTTTCTTACATCCCTTCTGAGCTACCTGAGCGTGTTTGAATGGGTAGGAAAATTTACTCTGAGCGAAGCGAATGTAAATTTTTCGTTAAGCCCATTCACACTAAGCGAAGAAAAGTAGCGAAGTAGGGGCGCCTTTCTTTGCCTACTTTCTTTGGCGAAGCAAAGAAAGTAGGAAAGGATTTAATGCGGAGAAAGTTTATTTGGAAGTATCAATTTCTTCAAAGCTCTTAACCAACTCATCAATCGCTTTCATCTGTGAAACAAAGGCTTCTAATTTTGATAGTGGTAATGCTGATGGACCATCACATTTTGCCGAATTTGGATCCGGGTGAGCTTCTAAGAACAAGCCGGCTAAGCCAATCGCCATACCGGAACGTGCCAGTTCGGTTACTTGATCTCGACGACCACCGGAAGCTGCACCGAATGGATCACGGCATTGTAGTGAGTGAGTCACATCAAAAATCACCGGACAGCCTTTTGACACCTTTTTCATAATGCCGAAACCAAGCATATCTACAACTAGGTTATCATAGCCAAAGTTTGTGCCACGGTCGCACAAAATCACTTTATCATTGCCACATTCAGCAATCTTTTCTACGATATTCCCCATTTGCCCAGGGCTTAAAAATTGTGGTTTTTTGACATTAATAACCGCACCGGTACGAGCCATTGCTTCCACTAAATCGGTTTGGCGAGCTAAAAAAGCAGGAAGTTGAATCACATCAACTACTTCTGCTACAGGCTTACACTGATAAATTTCGTGTACATCGGTAATGATATTCACGCCAAAGGTTTGTTTTAATTCTTGGAAAATCTTTAAACCTTCTTCCATTCCCGGCCCACGATAAGAGTGGATTGAAGAACGGTTTGCTTTGTCAAATGAGGCTTTGAACACATAAGGCACATTTAGTTTTTGCGTGACTTCAACATATTGCTCACACACTCTCAGTGCCATATCGCGGCTTTCCAGCACGTTCATACCACCAAAGAGGGTAAACGGCTTGTGATTCGCCACTTCAATATTGCCAACTTTTACAATTTTATCTGTCATAGGGAGTCCTTGTTTTCTTATTTTCTACCTAGCACGGCAGAGCCGTACTAGGTTAATCATAGCCCAGCCCCTTTGGGGCTGTTATCTTAATGCACCAAACTTTCTTGGCTTTTTTGTTGTAGTCCTTTCACTTCCATTTTCAAAATTTCAGCGGAAGGATCTTCAGGGCATTGGTCGATGAAATAATTAATATCCTCTAACGCTGCTTGGTAGCAATCCATACTTGCCAGCACCATACCTCTGTCTCGTATTTCATACGGATCTTCCGGGCTAAATGCCAAACGGTATTCAATCAAACGTAAGGTTTCTTCATATTTGCCTTCACGGGTGAGTGCCATTTTAAATACGGTTTCGACTCTTTCCAGCAGCTCTTGTGGTTCTGCCCGTCTTAATAAATCAGGGGTAACTTCTACGCCAAAGCCCATTTCACCTTCGAGCCATTTATTCAGCATTTCGATAGTGAGAAATTCACCGTTCCACGGGTTGATAAAACGCACTTTGGTTGCACCGTTCGGCTGGCGTATTTCAGCCCGTAGCACAAGCTGAGTCGGGAAATTGACTGGGTAAAGCGGTAAATCCAATACCGCCGCTAAATAAAGCACCACCGCCCCGAGTGAAACCGGCATTCCACGCCGTTTGCGAATTACTTGATTTAGCAACAAATTTTCGGTGTGGAAATAGTCTTCATAGTAGCAATGAAAGCCCCAGTCTTGATAGACTAAATGAAGTAATTGGTTAATTCGCTCTTCATCGCCTTCGCCATTCACATTATAGCGAGCTTTTTTCACCAATGCTGACATCTGCCCAAACACTTGCTGCTCGCTTACATTGTTATCAATTAGCGTAGTTAATCTTAAAATTTCACGGTAAAGAAACTTTTTCAGCTCGGTTTCGCTTATGATTGGTTTTGGATCTTCCAACTCTTTTAACAATTCTTCAATAATATCGTCCATTTTCTGCCTTATTTTAAAATCGCTTTGGTCACTCTGTCATTGCCGGCATAGTCTTGAGCAGTTTCCACCTGTTCCCATAAACGCAAATCAAATAAATCTCGAACTGCATTCCCCTGTTGCCAGCCGTGTTCTAGCATTAACGCTCCTTGCGGCTTTAAGTAAAGCGGTGCATTTTCGATGATTTTTTGCAAATCGCTCAACCCTTTATTATCGGCAACTAAGGCGGTTAAGGGTTCAAAACGTACGTCTCCCACCGTCAAATTTTCGTCCGATTCATCAATATAAGGCGGATTTGAGACAATTAAATCAAATTGTTGATTTGCCAGTGAGCTGAACCAATCGCTTTGTAAAAATGTAACCTGATTTAAGCCCAAGTGTTGGCAATTTTGTTCTGCCAGTTGTACCGCTTCATTTTGGAAATCGACTCCGATAATTTGGGCTTTCTCACCTAATTCACTCGCCAGTGCCAATGCAATCGCTCCCGTGCCGGTGCCGAGATCCAGAATTTGCAACATTTTTTGATTTTCTAACCGCTTGTAGGCATATTCCAACGCCAATTCAACCACCCTCTCGGTATCGGGGCGGGGAATCAGCGTTGCTGGCGAAACCTTTAACGGCAACGACCAAAATTCCCGATAGCCTAAAATATATGCCATAGGTTCACCTTTGGCACGTCGAGCTAATTTTTCCGCTAATTCCACAAGTTCACGTTCAGAAAGTACTGTTTCGGAAAAAGCAAAAATGGCCGATTTTGAGCGTTTTGTGACTGCTTGCAGCAACAAATTAGCATCGAATTTGGCGTTTAAAAACGGGTCTTGCTCGGCATTTTCAAGGAGAGTCTGCTCGGCAAGTGTTAGCCATTGTTGATAATTCATAAGTAGTAGGGACGTATGTCATACGCCCAATTATATTAAGGCTGATCCGACAACGCCGCTAACTGATCCGCTTGATATTCAGTGATAATCGGTTGGATCAATTCATCAATTTTGCCGTTCATTACTTCATCTAAACGATAAACCGTGAGGTTAATACGGTGGTCGGTCACACGTCCTTGCGGGTAGTTGTAGGTGCGAATCTTATCCGAACGGTCGCCCGAACCGAGTAAGTTACGGCGAGTATCGGCCTGCTCCTGTGCCTGTTTCTCTTTTTCTACCTGCACAATACGAGAAGCCAATACTGCCAACGCTTTGGCTTTGTTTTTGTGTTGTGAACGCTCGTCTTGGCATTCAACGACAATCCCTGTTGGAATGTGGGTAATTCGCACCGCAGAGTCGGTGGTATTAACGTGCTGACCGCCTGCACCCGATGAGCGGTAAGTGTCAATTCGCAAATCAGACGGATTGATTTCCGGCATTTCACTTTCCGGCAACTCCGGCATTACTGCCACAGTGCAAGCAGAGGTGTGAATACGCCCTTGTGATTCGGTTTTCGGCACACGTTGTACACGGTGTCCGCCCGATTCAAATTTAAGCTGGCCGTAAACGCCTTCGCCTGAAATTTTCACAATGATCTCTTTGTATCCGCCTTGTTCGCTCTCATTTGCCGAAAGCTCTTCAATCCGCCAGCGTTTGCTTTCGCAGTAACGGCTGTACATACGGTATAAATCGCCGGCAAAAATACCTGCCTCGTCACCGCCCGTACCGGCACGGATTTCAAGGAATGCGTTGTATTCATCATTCGGATCTTTCGGTAATAGTAAAATTTGTAAATGTTGCTCGAGGTTTTCAATTTCGGCTTTGTTTTCCGCAATTTCTTCCGCTGCCATATCCTTCATATCAGGATCATCGAGCAATAATTGAGCCTCTTCAATATCGTTGTTCAGCTTTTTCCAGCGGTTAAAGGTGCCAACCACTTCTTCTAGTTGCGAATATTCTTTGGAATAAGCTCGGAATTTGTCTTGATCGGAAATAATTGAGGCATCGCCAAGTAACGCCTGTAACTCTTCGTGGCGTTCGCTTAAACTTTCTAATTTATTGATAATCGAATCTTTCATTTAAATTATCTCTTGCATATTAAGGGGGCGAAAAATTTTTCGCCTCTATAGATTTTAAAAGGGTAAATAACTGACGGATTATAGCGGATTTCACGCTAAAAATCTTGTTTAATCTCAAGCCAATTTGCCAACATTTGCTGACCAAATTCAGTGATAAAAGATTCCGGGTGAAACTGCACGCCAAAAATCGGCAAATCTTGATGTTTAAACGCCATTAACACATTTTGATCGCAAATGGCGGTCGGTACAAGCGGTGTATTTTGCAACGAATTTTGCAAAATGCCCCAAGAGTGATACAGCCCAACTTTCAACTGCTTAGGTAAGCCTTTAAATATGGGGTTCGGCTCAATTTGAGTGAGTGTGCGTTGCTGCCCGTGTCTAACATCGTTTAAGTTATATAACTTACCGCCGAAAAACTCGCAAATCGTTTGATGCCCCAAGCAAACCCCTAGAATCGATTTAGTTTGATGATAACGCTCCAACATCGCAAAGGTTTGTGGATAGGCTCTCGGCACATCAGGGCCGGGCGAAATCAAAATATGGCTAAAATGCTCCACCTCATTGAGGTCAAGCTCTTCAACCAGCCCCACTTTCGCCGGCACATCAAGCTTACGGAGTAAATCCACCAAGTTGAAGGTAAAAGAGTCGTGGTTGTCGATGATTAATAGTTTTTTTAGCATTTTATTATTTTCTTTAGTATTTCAAATCACCCCATATTTTTGTAGGGAATAAAGAGATTTGACTATTCTTCCAATAATTCTCTCGATACTATTTCCAATTTAATAGTATCCACCTCGTTTTCAATTAGCTCAACCTGCGGCACAATTTGGCTTGCTTTGCTTGAAAGATGTTGGAATCGTTCCACTTTGCCTAGTAAGCCTTGTCGCCCAACTAACGAGGTAACGGTTTGATTGTATTGATTATTTGCGGTATTTAGCGTGTTACCTAATTTAGCTAACCGATCGGCAACTGCACACACTTGGTTGTAAATTTCGCCGGCTTTTTCGCTAATTTCACGCGCCTCGCTGTTGCCTCGTTCAATCCGCCATAAATTAGCGACCGTGCGTAAAATCGGCATTAAGGTGGTGTGAGAAACTAAAATCACATTGCGTTCATAGCCAAAGTTAAACAATTGCGGATCGTGCTTCATCGCCTCAATATAAGCCGGCTCAATAGGAATAAACATCAGCACAAAATCAGGGCTTTTAATGCCTAATAATGCACTGTAGTTCTTCTTAGATAACCCCTCAATGTGATTGCGTAGCGAACGGCAATGTTCGTCTAATGCCTGTGAAATTGCAAAATTTTCCTCTGATCTGACCGCTTGATCATAAGCTACTAACGAGACTTTACTGTCAATAATCAGATGTTTTTGATCCGGCAAATGCACCACAAAATCAGGGGCAAAACGTCGCCCCTCTTCATCACGAAAACTCTCTTGAGCTTGGTAATGCTCGCCTGCGAGTAAACCGGCAGATTGCAAGGCACTTTCAAGCTGTACTTCGCCCCAGTTGCCGGCAATTTTATTATTGCCTTTTAATGCCGTTGCCAGATTTTGTGCCTCTTCCGACATTGAAACGCCAATTTGTAGCACCCGCTTAATTTCAGCTTCTAAATTCGCCGAGCCTTTGAGCGACTCACTATGCACCTCATTCACCCGTTTTTGAAAGCCTTCAATTTGCTCTTTGAACGGTTTCAGTAGTGCTTCTAACGAGCTTTGGTTTGTTTCACTAAAACGCTTGCTTTTTTCATCTAGAATTTGTTGTGCTAAATGTTGAAATTCCACATTAAGCTGTTGTTTTACTTCAATAAAATTACGTTGTTGTGCTTCAAAATTTGCCTGTTTTTCCGACAGCGTAGTACGCAGTTCGGTCAGCTCGTTTTGTACCTCGTTTAAACGGCTAAATAACGCTTGATTTTCCCGCTCTTTGGTCGAGAGTGAACTTTGGCTAAATTGTAGCTGTTCTTCCAAACTTTCTGCCTTTGCTTGGGAAGAACCCACTCTCTCTTTTAGCTCATTAATATAGCGTTCCAGCTGATTTTCTTGCTGTTCGGCAAGTTCAATTTTTTGCAGAAATCGTTGTAGTTGTCCGTCTCGCTCGCTCAAACGTTCACTTACTGCTTCATATTTAGTCTGTTGCTGAATTGCCCACTGCTCAAGCTGATTTTTTTCTTGAGCCAACACCTCATATTTTTGCTGAATTTGTTCAAAATTTGCGGTGATTTTGTCAAGATCTTGGCTTAACTCATAGGCATCTCGCTGATAACGGGATTTCAAGAAAAAGAGATAAACGCCTACCAGCACACAAACGGCAAGAGCGATGTAGATCCCAATTTCTTGAAAATAAATGGCGTTGTTCATCGGTAAAACCTTTTTTAAAAAATGCTTTTCAAATCTATTGCTTTGCATTATAACAGAGCTTTTGATGATTCAGCCAATTTCAGCCATTGTGTTTTCTATGCAAGATTTTATCCACCAAGCCAATCACTACGGGCAAACCAAACGCCCTTTTTTCTTCTTAATTGATTTTGAACAGCAAAAACCGCTCCTTTTTCCGTTGGAACAGGCTCACGCAAGCGGTCTTTTTTTTGAGTTTTTTTGCAAATCGAATCTCGAAAAAACACTTGGAAAACCGACTAAAGCTTTTGAATTTTCGGCAAATCCGATTCCGTTTAGCAAATACCAAACCGGGTTTGAACTAGTGAAAAAGGAAATTCAAGCCGGCAATAGCTACTTGCTGAATTTAAGCTACCCGACTGCGATTGAAACCAATTATTCATTGGCGGAAATTTTTGCGGCTAGCAAAGCAAAATATAAATGTTATTTGCAAGACCGATTCGTCTGTTTTTCCCCTGAATGCTTTGTGCGAATTAAAAATAACCGCATTTTTTCCTACCCGATGAAAGGCACAATTAATGCAAGCGAGGAGAATGCCGAACAGAAATTAATGGCTTCAGAAAAAGAGTTCACCGAGCATAATACCATTGTAGATTTGATCCGAAATGACTTGGCGTTAGTGGCGAAAAATATTGAAGTGACGAAATACCGTTATGTGGAAAAAGTCGAAACTCATCGAGGGGCAATTTTGCAGACAAGTTCTGAGATTTGCGGAGAACTTGCTGAAAATTGGCAAGAAAATATCGGTTCGATATTGGCAAAATTACTGCCTGCCGGCTCCATTAGCGGTGCACCGAAAGAAAAAACGGTTTCGATTATTCAGCAAGCGGAATTAGGAAAACGGGGTTACTACACCGGTATTTTGGGTTATTTTGATGGCGAGAGCTTAGAAAGTGCGGTGGCAATTCGTTACATTGCTCAAACCTCAAACGGGCTGGTGTTTCATAGTGGTGGTGGCATTACCTCACAAAGTGTGTTAGCTGATGAATATAATGAAATGTTAGAGAAAGTCTATGTGCCGATTTCCACTATTTGAAACCCTTTCGATTATTGACGGACAAGTTCAGAACTTGCAGTATCATCAGCAACGTTTTGAGAAAGCAACACAAGAATATTTCGGTTGTGAACCTCGTTTTAGGCTTGCTGATATTTTAGTTATGCCAGAGGCTTATCAACAGGGCAAAGTACGTTGTCGAATAGATTATAACGCAACAGAATTTGAGCTGAAATTTTTTGCTTATTCGCCCAAAAAAGTAGAACGTTTTCGCTTGGTTGAGGTGGAAAATTGGGATTATCACCTCAAATTTAGCGACCGCAAGCGGTTTGATTTGCTCCCTATTTTGCAAAATGAAGAGGTGATTATTCTTAATAACGGCTATGTTAGTGATTGTTCCATCGGCAATTTACTGTTCCTAAAACAAGGGATTTGGTATAGCCCACAACATTATTTGCTCAAAGGCACACAACTTAGTAGATTGCTTGATGAGGGGAAAGTTGTTTTAACCAAAATCACCAAACAAGATTTGCATCAATATGAAAAAATTATGCTGATTAATGCTCTCAATCCCTTTGAGGAATCAAGAGCGTTGTCTTGCTCGCAAATTTATTTTTGTGATCTTGATCGAAAATCCTAAAAAAATGCTTGCAACTGGATAAGTAAATACTATAATAATATACAGTTATTTTGTAGCAACAAGCGGTTGCTTTTAGATAAAAGTTTACAAAGGATAGAATATGGCAGAGAAAAAAAGTCAAAAGAACACGCCGGTTAAACAGGTTGATCCGGAACAAAAAGAAAAAGCGTTGGCAGCCGCATTAGCTCAAATTGAAAAGCAATTTGGCAAAGGCTCAATTATGAAGTTAGGCGATACTCAAGCCCTTGATATTGAAGCAGTTTCAACCGGTTCTCTTGGTTTAGACTCAGCATTAGGCATTGGTGGTTTACCAATGGGTCGTATTGTGGAAATTTATGGGCCGGAATCTTCAGGTAAAACCACATTAACTTTATCTGTGGTGGCTCAAGCCCAAAAAAATGGTAAAACTTGTGCCTTTATTGATGCCGAACACGCACTTGATCCTATTTATGCCCGTAAGTTAGGGGTAGATACAGATGGATTATTAATTTCGCAACCGGATAACGGCGAACAAGCCTTAGAAATTTGTGATGCGTTAGTTCGCTCCGGTGCGGTTGATGTGATTATTGTGGACTCTGTTGCGGCACTTACACCAAAAGCAGAAATTGAAGGCGATATGGGTGATTCCCATATGGGCTTACAAGCTCGTTTAATGTCACAAGCATTGCGTAAATTAACCGCAAATATCAAAGCAACTAACTGCTTGGTGATTTTCATTAACCAAATTCGTATGAAAATTGGGGTAATGTTCGGTAACCCTGAAACCACAACTGGTGGTAATGCCCTTAAATTCTATGCTTCAGTACGTTTAGATATTCGTCGTTCAGGCGTAGTAAAAGACGGTGATGAGGTTATCGGTAGCGAAACAAAAGTGAAAATTGTGAAAAACAAGGTTGCTCCACCGTTCCGTGAAGTGCAATTTGATATTATGTACGGTGAAGGCATTGCCCGTATGAATGAATTGCTCATATTGGCTGAATCTCACGGCTTTATTAATAAAGCAGGCGCTTGGTTCTCTTATGAAGGGGAGAAAATCGGTCAGGGTAAAAATAATGCGATTAAATGGTTAAAAGAACACCCTGAAGTGGCGAGTAAAATTGAGCAAGATATTCGAAATCTACTCATTTCAAACCCGACTTTTACAGCTACTCCAGATTCTGAAAATGCAGACAATGCAGATGATGAATTTAGTGAAGAAGAACTCTAATTAAATGTATGCGGTTTTCGCTCAACGTGAAAATCGCATTTTTATTTCTAACCCACTATGACAACGACTTCTACTGCAAAAACAAATAAATACACAGCGGTCAATTATCTGCTATATTTACTTTCAAAGCGTGATTACAGCGAGCAAGAGCTACGGCAAAAACTCAAGCAAAAAGAGTATGATATAGCGGATATTGATGGTGCTATTGAAAAAGCCCAAGCGAATCAGTGGCAAAGTGATGAACGCTTTTGTACCGCTTTTATCCGTTATCGCTCAATGCAAGGCATTGGGCCTCGCCGCTTAAAGCAAGAGCTAAAACTTAAAGGGGTAAAAGATTGGTTAATTAACCAAGAATTAGAAAACGCCGAAGTGGATTGGTTTGAATTAGCGGAGCAAATTTTTGAGAAAAAACGGCCGCTTGTATGGGATCTGAAAGCAAAGCAGAAAATGTGGCGATTTATGGTCAGCCGTGGTTTTTATCACGATCATTTTAGTCATTTAATGGATCTGGATTACAGCAGCGATGAATATGAATAGAGAGAAAATTACCTTTTTCAGCCGATTCGAAACCGATATTTTAAGCGGTAAAAAAACAATTACGATTCGAGACAAATCAGAATCTTACTTTCAACCAAACCAAGAATTAGCTGTTTTTACCAACGAAACCGATAGATTTTTCGCTAATATCAAAGTGCTATCAGTAACACCGATTCACTACGCTGAATTAAACGAACAACACGCTAAACAAGAAAATATGAGCTTAGCCGAATTGAAACAAGTTATTCGAGAGATTTATCCGAACGACAATGCGTTTTTTGTGATTGAATTTATACTTATTTAGTGAATCCGTATGGTGCTTTTTAAATCAACCAAACACACTGAAATTTGTCCACAATGTGGCTCACCGTTACAAATCAAGCAAGGTAAAAAAGGGTTGTTTTTGGGTTGTTCAGCTTACCCCGATTGCGATTATATTAAACCATTACATCAAGCCAGCCACATTATTAAGGAATTAGATGAGCGTTGTCCTGAATGTGGTGGAAACCTGCAACTAAAACAAGGCAATTACGGCATTTTTATCGGCTGTAGCCATTATCCTGAATGCCATTTTATCGTCCACGAAGAAGCTGAAATTGAAGAAGAGTTTGATTGCCCGGAATGCCAAACTCATAAACTGGTGGCAAGAAAAGGGCGTTCCGGTAAGACATTTTATGGTTGTACTGGCTTTCCAAGCTGTAAATTCACTCTAGCCGGAAAGCCGGTTAAACACAAATGCGATGTGTGTGGCTGCGAATTGGCAAGCGTGAAAAAAGTAAAAGGTAAACAAACCTATATTTGTGCCAATAAAACTTGCCTACACCAAATAGAAATCCAATCAAATGAATAATTTTTTAGATATTGTTAATCAACTGAAACAGAACGAAGTAATTGCTTACCCAACCGAAGCAGTATTTGGCTTAGGTTGCAATCCGCAAAGTGAAACAGCCGTTCGTAAATTGCTTGCGTTAAAACAGCGCCCAGAGGAAAAAGGGTTAATTTTATTAGCCTCTGAGCTAAGCTATCTTCTGCCTTATATTGATGAAAGCAAAATGACAGAGCAGGCTTGGCAACGCCTAAGCCATATTGGCGAGCAGGCAATTACTTGGATCGTACCGGTTAAAAATACTGTGCCAAGTTACCTCACCGGCAAATTTGATTCTATTGCCGTACGTTTATGTAATGTGCCGGCGGTGGTTCAGTTGTGTGAGGCAATCGGCGTTGCGTTGACCTCTACCAGTGCGAATTTGAGCGGAGAACCCCCTTGTCGCAGTGCAAAAGAAGTTATCAATCAGTTTGGTCAAGATTTTCCTGTATTGCACGCAGATACGCTCGGTAGAGAAAACCCTTCCGAAATTCGAGATATTTTCAGCCAACAGATTTTTAGACAAGGATAAGTTGAAATGAACCGATATGCCGTATGGGGCAACCCGATTGCTCAAAGTAAATCCCCCCGTATTCATCAACTCTTTGCTTTACAAACCCAACGCAACATTGAATATATCGCTAAATTAGGTGATGAAACGGCTTTTGAGCAACAATTAGCTGATTTTTTCGCTCTAGGTGCAAAAGGTTGCAACATCACTGCTCCTTTTAAAGAAAGAGCCTTTAAATTGGCAGATGCATTTAGCGAAACCGCTTTGTTGGCACAGGCGTGTAATACGCTTAAACGCTTAGAAGATGGACGGTTATATGCCGATAATACTGACGGGGCCGGTTTAGTTTCTGATTTGGAACGGCTAGGTTGGTTACAAAAAGGGCATAAAACCTTAATTCTTGGAGCAGGTGGAGCAACCAAAGGCGTATTACTTCCGTTACTTAAAGCGGGGTTAGAGATTACTCTATATAACCGCACGCAGGAGAAAGCGGTCGTTTTAGCCGAAAAATTTGGCAAAATTCAGACCGCTTGTTTAAGCGATTTGGCAAACCAACGGTTTAATTTAATTATCAATGCCACCTCTCTCGGACTGCAAGGCAAATATGTTGAACTGCCTAAATCCGTCGTAGCTTCGGCGAATATTTACGATATGCAATATGCCCCCAATATGCAAACTCCTTTTCTCAATTATGCAAGACGTTGTGGAGCAACAGCGTGCCAAGACGGATTAGGAATGTTGGTTGGACAGGCAGCGTTTGCGTTTTCTTTGTGGGAAGGGCAATTCCCCGATGTTGAGCCTGTACTGGCTCAATTAAAATTAGAAATGCAAACGGTGAAATAGCAGAATATAAGCTATTATTTTATAAACAAAAAATGCTAGATTTAAGCCAAAACGACGAATAACTATACAAGCGAACCAAAAATTCAATTTTTTTAAAAAAAGTATTTGACGGAAAGCCCTAAAATCAGCATAATGCACACCGTTGACCGATATGGTGAACGCAAATGGCTACATAGCTCAGCTGGTTAGAGCACAACACTCATAATGTTGGGGTCGCAAGTTCGAATCTCGCTGTAGCCACCATTGCGGGACTGGCGAAATTGGTAGACGCACCAGATTTAGGTTCTGGCGCCGCGAGGTGTGTGGGTTCAAGTCCCTCGTCCCGCACCATTTATCGATTAACAAAAATTAGTGTTGGGGTATCGCCAAGCGGTAAGGCACCGGGTTTTGATCTCGGCATCCCTAGGTTCGAATCCTAGTACCCCAGCCACTTAATTTCAAACATTCAAATCTATATAAGCTAACGTAAGTTAGTTTTTTTCTTTTG
This sequence comes from Mannheimia haemolytica, assembly GCA_900638155.1. Classification (NCBI taxonomy): domain Bacteria; kingdom Pseudomonadati; phylum Pseudomonadota; class Gammaproteobacteria; order Pasteurellales; family Pasteurellaceae; genus Mannheimia; species Mannheimia haemolytica. The sequence continues at coordinate 2,316,576 of LR134495.1, forward strand.
GGGTATCGCCAAGCGGTAAGGCACCGGGTTTTGATCTCGGCATCCCTAGGTTCGAATCCTAGTACCCCAGCCATCTATTCTTTATCTTAAATTAATATCTTATTTCTGATACTTTACATTATATCTAGCTTGCATTATTTAATTTTATTTACCCTTAGTTTAAGGTTAAGAGGCAATATATCTTGCCCCTTATATCTATATTCCTGCAAAAAACTTTTTATTCGCCTAAATCCGCTCTAAATTTGCCATTTTGGCAATCAGCCATTTAATACCATTGCCAACAAAAGCAACTTGTAAACGGGTAGCTTCGCCTGAGCCTTCCACATTGATGATTGTGCCCTGCCCAAATTTAGCGTGGTTCACTTTCTGTCCCATTTTCCAAGTATCATCGTTTAAAAGGGAAGCGGTCGTTTTTGTCGGATTTTTTGCAAATGAATTAGCTTGGTTAAAACTTGCTGCTCGATTAATCGAACCTCTCAATCTCACTTCTCGAATATGTTCTTCCGGTAATTCAGCAATAAAGCGAGACGGAACGTGGCGTTCTTCTTTGCCATAAAGCCGTCTTGATTCGGCATAGCTAATCGTCAGCTTTTTCTTGGCTCGGGTAATACCGACATAAGCCAAACGGCGTTCTTCTTGCAATCTACCTTCATCAAAACTCATTCCGCTTGGGAAAATCCCTTCTTCCACGCCCACCATAAACACACGAGGAAACTCCAACCCTTTGGCGGAATGTAGCGTCATCAGTTCGACATAATCTTCGTGTTGCGAGGCTTGGGCTTCTCCAGCCTCAAGTGAGGCGTGGGTTAAAAATGCGGTAAGATCGGTTAGCTCTTCCGCTTCATCAGGTTTCACAAATTGCTTGGTTGCGGTAACTAACTCCTCTAAGTTTTCAATCCGCACCTCGCCCTTCTCGCCTTTTTCTTGCTTATACATTTCATATAAGCCCGATTTTTTAATTACAAAATCGGTTTGTTTCGCAAGCGACATCTGCTCGGTTTCTTGATCAAGAGCGTTAATCAGCTCTACAAAACGCAATAAGGAAGAAGCGGCACGCCCTGAAAGTTGCTCTTCTTGCACCGCCACTTGAATTGCTTGCCACAGCGTAATTTGGCGGGTTCGGGTAATTTGACGCAGAGTGTCTAAAGTGCGATCACCGATTCCTCTAGTCGGGGTATTGATCACCCGCTCGAATGCTGCATCGTCTTGGCGATTGGCAATTAAGCGTAAATAAGCCAGAGCATCTTTAATTTCTTGGCGTTCAAAGAATCGCATTCCGCCGTAAATGCGATAAGGAATATTTGCTTGAATTAAGGCTTCCTCAATCACGCGGGATTGGCTGTTGCTGCGATACAACACCGCACATTCTGCCAAATCGCCCTCGTCTTCTTTCCATTGTTTGATTTGCGAGGCAACAAAGCGGGCTTCATCAAGTTCGTTGAAGGCACAGTAAATATCCACAGGCTCGCCATCGCCACTGTCTGTCCATAAATTTTTGCCTAAGCGGTTATCGTTATTGGCAATTAATTCATTGGCACAGCTTAAAATATTGCCGGTGGAGCGGTAATTTTGCTCTAAGCGAATGGTTTGAGCGTTGTCATAATCATTTAAGAAACGTTGGATATTCTCGACCTGTGCCCCACGCCAACCATAAATGGATTGGTCGTCATCGCCTACAATCATCACTTTGCCGACATCGCCGGCAAGTAAACGAATTAAGTCATACTGAATGTTATTGGTGTCTTGAAACTCATCAATCAAAATTTGCTGAAAACGTTGTTGATAACGTTGCAAAATGGTTGGCTTGGTTTTGAATAGTTCATAAGCCCGAATCAACAGCTCGGCAAAATCCAACAACCCCGCTCGGTCGCAGGCATCTTGATAGATTTGGTAAATCTCCACCAATTTTTTTTCATTGGGATCGTTATGGTGATCAATATCTTTCGCCCGTTTACCTTTATCTTTTTGAGCATTGATATACCACGCAACGTGTTTTGGCGGAAAATGTTTCTCATCAATATTGTGCAGTTTCAGTAAACGTTTGAGCAAACGTTGCTGATCTTCAGTATCCATAATTTGGAAATCTTGCGGTAAATCCGCATCTAAATAGTGGGAGCGAAGTAAGCGATTGGCAATGCTGTGGAAAGTACCGACCCACATTCCAAACAAGCGGTTATCACCCGATTGGGAAAGGGTATATTCAATACGATGCCGCATTTCCGCCGCCGCTTTATTAGTAAAGGTAACGGCCAGAATATTAGATTCCGGCACATTTTCCACCCCAATCAGCCACGCAATGCGATGGGTTAAAACCCGAGTTTTGCCCGAGCCGGCACCCGCCAGCACCAAATAATTGCCAATCGGAGCGGCAACCGCCTCTCTCTGCTTGTCATTTAAACCGTCTAATAATAATGAGAAATCCATAATCACCTTTTAATCTGTGCTTTTATACAGCATTATAGCCTATTTTTAAGGTTTGATAAAAAGTTTCTCGGTTAAAATCGGGTTTTGGAATTGAAAACCTGCGTCGAGTAGTTTTTCAGGCATTAATTGCTGATTATCCAGTAGCAAACAAGCTCTTTCACCTAATGCTAGTTTCAAGGCAAATTCCGGAGCGGCAAAAAAAGCCGGGCGATTTACCGCTTTCGCAAAGGCTCGGTTAAATGCTTCATTTTTTACCGGATTTGGGGCAACAAAATTGTAAGCTCCCGAGCAATTTGCATTTTTAAGTAAAAAAATCACCGCTTGTACGTGGTCTTGAAGGCTAATCCACGCCCAATATTGCTTGCCGGAACCGAGCTTTCCCCCCAGACCGCATTGGTAAAGTGGCAACATTTTTTTTACTGCCCCACCTTCAGAGGAAAGCACCGTGCCGGTGCGAATGAGGCAGACTCGGGTTTTATCGCTTGCTGCGTTTAATGCAGCGGCTTCCCATTGTTGGCAAAGATGATTGGCAAAGCAATCTTGATAACAAGCGGTCGATTCTGTATAAAAATTTACAGAAGGCGGTAAATCGCCATAAATCCCGATTGCCGAACCGGAGAGAAAAGTATGCGGAGGGTTAGCACTTGCCTTAATTAATTCGCTGAGTTTATTCGTTACTTTAACTCGGCTTTCAATCAATTTCCGTTTTTGCTCGTCTGTCCAACGTTTATCAAAAATCGGCTCGCCGGCAAGGTTAATTACTGCATCAAAATCATTTAAATCAACAAGTTCATCAAGTGAATAGCAATAATTAATCTGTAAATCATCACTTTTCGCTTCTGTATCTCTAGTAAGAAGTGTAAAGTGGTGATTTTCAGATTTTAATTGCTGGATTAATTCACGCCCAATAAAACCCGTACCGCCTGTTATAAAAATGTGCATAATAATCTCCTAAAAAATAAGGAGAACGTTGAGTTCTCCTTATACTGATTCTACAATGATGTTTCAAATAACTGTGTCACATTCTTCACCAATTTTTCAATTTGCATATTGCGTGCCGGCGTTATAAAAATCGTATCATCGCCAGCAATAGTGCCTAAAATACCTTCGGCTTTACCCATTGAATCGAGCAAACGGGCTATCAGTTGAGCCGCACCGGGGCTGGTTTTGACCACAATTAACGCATCATTATGATCAATATCTACCACCAAATTTTTAAGTGGGCTGGAGGTAGTCGGTACACTTAATTCGACTGGTAGCTGATACACCATTTCCATTTTAGGATTACGGGTTCTGACTGCACCAAATTTTGATAACATTCGAGAAACTTTGGATTGGTTGATATTATCAAACCCCATCTCTTGTAGTGCGGCAACAATTTCACTTTGCGAGCCGAATTTTTCTTCCTTTAAAAGCGATTTAAACGCTTCTGATAAACTATCTATCTTGTCCACTTTCACACTCTTATTCACAAAAACTTAAAAATATTCATAATTCTTGCTTATTTATGCAAATAAATCAATAAAACCCATAAAAATCAGCTAAAAATTTGCTCTATGTCTCAAAAATGAGATTTGCCGTTTGAATCGCCCAAAAAATTGGCTTAGACTAAATTGGTCTAAACTTCCATAACATTTAGGAGAAATTTTATGTGTCAAAGTAAAAAAGTTGCCCTTTTAGGTGCTGCAGGTGGAATCGGTCAATCACTCGCCTTATTATTAAAACTCAATTTACCGGCTAAATCTGAATTATCTCTTTACGATATTTCCCCTGTTACTCCAGGAATTGCAGTGGATTTAAGCCATATTCCAACTGATGTAAAAGTAACCGGTTTTGCAGGTGAAGATCCGACTGAGGCACTAAAAGATGCCGATGTAGTTGTTATTTCTGCTGGTGTTGCCCGTAAGCCGGGGATGACACGAGCTGATTTATTCAATGTCAACGCAACTATCGTATATAACTTAGTCGAAAAAGCGGCGAAAGTTTGCCCGAAAGCCTGCATCGCAATTATCACTAACCCGGTGAATACCATTATTCCGATTGCGGCAGAAGTATTGAAAAAAGCCGGTGTGTATGACAAAAATAAACTTTTCGGTGTTACAACATTAGATGTTATTCGAGCGAATACTTTTGTCGCTGAAGCTAAAGACGTGAATGTGAAATATGTAAGAGTGCCTGTGATTGGCGGACATTCCGGTACCACCATTCTTCCACTACTTTCACAAGCAACGGTAAATGGCTTAAAACTTGAGTTCACTCAGGAACAAATCGAGCAATTAACTCACCGTATCCAAAATGCCGGTACTGAAGTGGTTGAAGCAAAAGCAGGTGGCGGTTCAGCAACCTTATCTATGGCTCAAGCAGGGGCAGAATTTGCACTTGGCTTAGTGAGAGCATTAATTGGGGAAGATGTCATTCGTTATGCTTATGTCGATAACACCAATGGCGAAACCTCTCCGGCATTCTTTGCTTACCCGATTCATTTAGGCACAAATGGGGTGGAGACAGTGCTTCCTATCGGTAATCTGAGTGAATTTGAAAAAGATCAATTAGAGCAATTAATTCCGGTATTAAATGACGAAATTCAATTAGGACAAAATTTTAATAAATAATTTTTAATAAATAATATAAAGGGCTGTTTATCAGCCCTTTATTTCAATCAAAATAATTTATCGAGGAAATTATATGCTAAAACACATTATTTCAATCAGTATAGTCGCATTTATTGCCGCTTGTTCACAGAATAAACCGGTAGAAGTTGTAAGTGATGATAAAAATATTGATTATGCACAACAAAAAAATATTCATATCAGTGAATCAACATCTACTAAAACTCAAACCGAGAATACCATTCAAAAACCTAAAAACGCCACTGCTCTTTGTTTTAACGGCAACTATTCAACAGATATGCAAAACCCTTGTGTTAAAGACGGTGGAGTAAAAGAAAGATTTAATCATTATCACGCAGATTAAATAAAAATGCACAATAGTTATCTCGCTATTGTGCATTTTTTTTATGCTTTATTTTCCGCTTTTTGTGTTTTTTCAGACGGCTCTTTTTCCGGTTCAGGGTCAAATTTCACTACAGGTACACAACCTCGGCAAGCACCTTGATTTACCCCTAGCTCATCGCAAAAGGCATCATATTTCTCAAGGGCTTTTTTAAACCAGCCTTTCTTTTCTGTTTGCTCGCTCATCATCTCTTCCTTTTATGTTGAATTATTAATGCAAGCGGTCAAATTTTGCTGAATTTTCCACTTGTCATCATTAATTGCAGAAATTGCTAATCACGGAAATTATTAAATTGGAATGGCTGCCCTAAATCTGCCCCTTTCACTAGCTGAATTGCGGCTTGTAAATCATCTCTGGATTTACCGGTCACACGCACTTGTTCACCCTGAATTTGGGCTTGAACCTTGATTTTAGAATCCTTAATCAGCTTGGTAATTTTCTTCGCCATATCTGACTCAATCCCTTGCTTGAGCTTAATTTCTTTGGAATAGAGTTTACCGTGATGCTCACTTTCTGTAGGGATATCTAATGAACTATGCTCGATCCCACGTTTTACGCAAGAGCCGATTAAAATCTCAATTAACTGCTCTAATTGGAAATCCGATTCGGTCGTGAGCTTAATGCTTTCATTTTTTTCATTTAACTCAATAACGGCTTCCACCCCACGGAAATCGTAGCGGGTGCTTAATACACGATTGGCATTTTCTACCGCATTACGCACTTCGTGCATCGTGATTTCAGATACAATATCAAATGATGGCATTTTTCTTCTCCATTAATTTTGAAATAAATTTTTCGCATTCAGCAATAAGCATAATGCGGTTAAGTCTCCAAAGTTTACCACAAAATCAGCCTGTTCTTGTACTTTTGGTTTTGCGTGTAGGGCAACGCCTAAACTGGCGGTTTTTAACATTGGCAGATCGTTTGCCCCATCGCCTACCGCAACCCATTGATTTTGTGGAATATTAAAGGTTGTTGCCAAATTTTTTAAGGTATCAGCTTTATGTTGAGCATCTACCACTTTGCCTAACACCTTGCCGGTTAATTTACCGTCAATAATTTCCAGTTGGTTAGACACCGCAAAATCCAGCCCGTATTTTTGTTTTAAGTAATCGGCGAAATAATCAAATCCACCAGACGCAATCGCTAATTTCCAGCCGTATTCCTTAAGAATAGCAACCATCTGCTCAAAGCCGTCCATAAGCGGTAGATCTTCCCGCACTTTTTGCAAAATGCTTTCCGGTGCGTTTTCCAGCGTGCCGACCCGCTTGCGTAAACTTTGCTCGAAATCCAGCTCGCCCCGCATTGCACTAGCGGTAATGGCAGACACCACCTCGCCGGTGCCGGCAAGTTTAGCAATCTCATCAATACATTCAATTTTAATGGCGGTGGAATCCATATCCATTAATAGCAAACCGGCTTGGTTTAAGGTTGGAATAATAGTGAGATCGCTAATATCCGCATTGATTTTCTGTGCCGTTTCACGCAGCTCGCAAGCGGTTAAATTTGTGGAAAAAAATGCAATTTTGTAGTCTAAATAGACCGCTTGTTTCAGCAAAATCGCTGCCGTTTGTTGTGAAAACAGCGCAATTTCGCGCTCATCTAAGTTTTTTGAATAGATAAAAATTGTGTTTGTCATTGTCTTATTTTAGGTTGTTTAAATTTACTGCACTAATCTAACAGAAAAGCGTGCTACAATCACGCATCATTTTGAGGGAATTTCGATGTACATTAGTCGTGAAAAAATAACGAAAACGCTTTTGCTGGCAGGGATTACGCTACTCTGCTGTGGGATCGTGGCGGTTATTTTAATGGGCGTAAACCAATTTAAGCTAGGCTCACAATTGGCCAGCATTAATCAAGTATCAAACCTTTCACACCTATTGGTTCGCCAGCAAGCAAATATTTTTTCGTTTTTGTTAGTTAAAAATGCCAAAACCGATGAGCTGGTTGATGCGTTGGATAGTTTTGCCAAAGAAGATTTTATTATTGATGCCAATATCTATTCACCAAATGGCGTGCTACTGGCTCAAAGCCAAAATGCGAAAGATTTAAAAGTATTGCTCGATTCAGAGCAATCTGCCAAAACTCAGCAAATTGTTGAGCCAATATTTTCTCAACAGGCGTTGGTTGGCTTTTTGCGGGTCACGTTTGATGCAGAATATGGGCAAACGACTAAAGCACGAGTAGAGCAACAATTTCATCAACTTTATGGGGAAATAATTATTTTGCTACTCACAGGTATATTGTTGGCAAGTAGCATTAACTACTATTTTCGTCGTAAAATTCATCATGTACAGATAAGTCCAAAACCACTTATGAGTCAAGTAAAAACCCAAACCCAGCGTTTTCACTCACGTCGCCGTTGGATTAAGCGTAAATAGTTTACACTCAAATGGATAAACGATTGTAATTTGAGCGAATAAGCGTATAATATCCGCCGTTTTTCGCCGAATGGCATCATATAAAAATAAAACTTTAAAGAGGAATAAATGGCTAAAGAAGATTGCATTGAGATGCAAGGTACGATTTTAGAAACCTTACCAAATACAATGTTCCGTGTGGAATTAGAAAACGGTCATATTGTTACCGCACATATTTCAGGCAAAATGCGTAAAAACTACATTCGTATTTTAACCGGTGATAAAGTAACGGTTGAAATGACTCCATACGATTTAAGCAAAGCACGCATTATTTTCCGTGCAAGATAATTCAGTATAAAATAAGGCGAACATTGTTCGCCTTTTTGTTTAGTTTTTTTAGTTATTTGCTTTTTTCAATAATCCCTTCCGCACAGGCAAAAGCCGATGACCACGCCCATTGGAAATTATAACCGCCAAGCCAGCCGGTCACATCTAACACTTCTCCGATAAAATAAAGCCCTGCGGTGTTTTTCGCTTCCATCGTTTTAGATGAAATATAGTCGGTATCAACCCCACCTTTGGTGACTTCCGCCGTGCGATAGCCTTCCGTGCCATTTGGCAAAAAGAGCCAATGATGAATAAATTGCTCTAAAAAGGTCAGTTCTTTTTTACTCAAATCGGCAATGATTTTATCTGTCAGTAATTTCTGTTCCAGCCAAACTTCAACCAATTTTTTGGGTAAATAGCGAGATAATACGGTTTTTAGCTGCAATTTCGGCGAAGATTGGCGTAGTTCGCTCAATATGTCAGTAATGGACTGTGAAGGTAGCAGATCAATCTCTACCGTTTCACCTAATTCCCAATAATTGGAAATCTGCAAAATTGCCGGACCGGATAAGCCTCGATGAGTGAACAACATCTGATTGCTGAAACTTTTGCCATTGGCGGAAACAGTAATCGGCATTGCAATGCCGGAAAGCTCGGCAAAATATTTATCGCTCTCTTTCCAAGTAAAAGGCACAAGGCTTGCACGTGGTGGCACAACAGGAATACCAAACTGCTCGGCAAGTTGATAGCCAAAAGGGCTTGCTCCGAGTGCCGGCATCGAAAGCCCTCCGGTTGCAATCACTAAATGTTCGGTTTGGAACTTGCCACAAGCGGTCGAAATTTCAAAAAAATTTGCAACTTTTTCCACAGAAATGACCGCTTGTCGTAACAGAATCTCAACCTTGCCTTTGTTGCATTCCGCTTGCAGTAAATCGACAATTTGTTGCGAGCTTTCATCACAAAAAAGCTGTCCTAACTCTTTTTCGTGATAGCTAATGCCATAGTGGCTGACAAGTGAAATAAAATCCCATTGGGTATAACGTGAAAGGGCGGATTTCACAAAATGGCGGTTTTGGCTGAGGTAATGATTCGCCCCAACCTCTAAATTAGTGAAGTTACAAAAACCACCGCCTGACATTAAAATCTTACGTCCAATTTTCTTGCCACTGTCTAGCACCACCACTTTTTTACCGGCTTGCCCCAGTTGGGCGGCACAAAATAGCCCCGCAGCACCGGCACCAATCACCACAACATCAATATTTTGCATTAAAAATTCAGTACCTTATCTGCTTGAATTGTCCAATCTGCCAGTTCAATTAATGTACCAATCTCTACTCCATCAGCTAAAGGCAAATCCGTAATCCCTCGAGCATTGGTGCAGGTTTTGCACAATTTTACGCTTGCACCTTGTGCGGTTAAAATTTCCAGCATTTGCTGAATGTGATACCCCTCCGCCGGATTTTGCTTTGCCAGCCCTGCGGTGACTGCATCCGACATTAAGAAAAGTTTAATTTCAGTGTGAGCTTTATGCTGCTCTTGGATTTGCAAAGCTAAACGTAAGGCACTAAAAAATGCTTCATTGCCATAAGGAGCGGAATTAATGATAAAGAGAAGTTTTTGAACTGAATCAGACATTGTTTTACCTCGGAATACACGAAACACATAGATAATGAATCAAATACCCTCTCCCCTTTGTGGGAGAGGGATAGATTTTTCTTCGTCTAGAAGAAAAATCAGGGAGAGGGGTTAGCGAGAGCTTAACCTACCCACACAAATTTAGCAATAAAGAGAAGTGAAACTACTAAAACAGAAAGATTGATTTCTTTCCAACGCCCGGTGAAGGCTTTCATTACGCAGTAGCTGATAAAGCCGAATGCAATCCCTTCAGTGATGGAGTAAGTAAACGGCATCATTGCGGTAGTAATAAATGCCGGTGTGGCTTCAGTTAAATCGTCCCATTTTACTTCAATCAAGCTAGATGCCATTAAAATTCCTACAAATACCAACGCCCCCGCAGTTGCATAGGCAGGTACTAACCCTGCAAGTGGTGAGAAGAAAATGGTTAATAGGAATAAGATCCCAACTACCACCGCAGTTAAACCGGTACGACCGCCAACTGAAACACCCGAGCCACTTTCAATATAGGTAGAAATCGCTGAAGTTCCCATATAAGAGCCTGCCATTGCAGCGGTACTATCTACTAGCAGAGCTTGTTTCATTTTCGGGAAACGCCCTTGTTCATCCGCAAAGCCTGCTTTGGTAGTCACCGCAATTAAGGTGCCGGAAGAGTCAAACAGGTTTACCAACATAAAGGAGAAAATGATCCCGAGTAAGGCAACATCAAAAGCACCGGCAATATCCACTTGCCCTACCACAGCACCAAGGCTTGGTGGCATAGACATTATGCCGTTAAAGCTTACAGCCGGGTCAAAGGCTAAGGCAAGAGCGGTAACAATCACAATTGAAATTAACACGCCTGAGTGAATACCTTTCGCCGCTAATACAACAATGATGAAAAAGCCTAAAATCCCCATTAACACTTTCGGGTCGTGCAAATCACCTAGTGCCACAAGCGTTGCCGGATTTGGCACCACCAAGCCCATATTTTTAAAACCGATTAGGGCAATGAATAAACCGATACCGGCACCAATACCTACACGTAAACCAAGTGGAATCGCAGACATAAACCAGTAACGAACTTGTAATACAGTTAATAGAAATAAGCCGACAGAGCCCAAGAAGATCGCCCCCATACCTACTTGCCACGAGTAACCTAATTTTTGCACTACTACGAATGCAAAAAAGGCATTTAAGCCCATTGCCGGTGCAAGAGCAATCGGTAAATTACTGAATAACCCCATTGCAATTGTGCCAAAAGCCGCAATTAAACAGGTAGTGACAAACACCACTTGGGTGTCCATTCCCGCCACGCCTAAAATAGACGGATTGACGAAAACAATATAAACCATTGTGAAAAAGGTAGTAATACCGGCGATAATTTCGGTTTTCACATTACTGCCTTTTGCTTTGAGCTGAAATAATTTTTCTAACATAAGACCTTCGGTGTTTAAACAAAATGACAACGCCCAAGCAATCGGTTGCTCGGGCGTTGACGATTTTTATCACGGAATAAATACTTTTGCAAGCACTTAATACGCTAAAACTAATTTTAGTAATTTCACCGCTAAAAATGCAAGGCTAAAACGCTGCTCATCAGCGACTGTCCAGAACTGGATTTCCTGTTCGGACTTTGTTAATAACTGACTGATTTCTAACGCATTTTGCTCTTCGCTTTCGCCATTTTTCACCGCGGTCATCACTGAATTTTCGTTGAAATTCAGCCAATTTTCGGCTTTCCACGCTTCACTTAAAACATTGGCATCTAGCTGATATTCAGATTGCACCGACACCATTTGGGAAACGCCATAAAAAACCGGCACTTGCACGCTGTGGAAGGTAGTACAAGCGGTCAAATTCGGTAAAACTTTTGCAAGTTGCAGCTCAAAGGCTTTTGAGAATGGTAGATTTTTCTCCTCTCCCTGCACATTTGCCGGCACAACATCAAAAGCGATACGTTCAGCATTTTCATCAAACGGAATGCCATTTAACAAACGGGCAGTTTGTCCGGCAAGCTCTTTGACTTTTTCATCACCAAAATAGGCAGAGGGTAAAAGTGACGTCACCCACACCTGTTTTAACGGCTCGTTCAGCAACGGTTTTAACGCTAATGCCAGTTGTGAAATTTGCGGATTGGCTAAGGCTACAATATTTCGCTCACGCAGATTTGCCACATTTTCATCATTTACACTTGGCACAACTACCGGTACATCGCCGATGAGTGCGGTAATGCCGTATAAATCTAAAATCACACAGCCGGCTTTCACCGCTTCTGCCAACACTTCCGCTTGTGCCATTTTACCGGCAAATAGAACATGGCTAAATTCCGCCCAATTTACTTCATCTAACGCATATAGTGCGACTGCTTTTGCCCCAAAGCGTAAATTCTGCTCTTCACCAAACGGCTCAAGCTCAACGGCTGAAATATTTTCAATCCCTAAATCTTGATTTGCTAATGCTTCAAGTAATTTTTCTGCCAGCGTAAAATCAGCGGCAATCGCTAAATGGATATTCGACACACTATCTCCTTTTTCATAACGTTATTCGGTTTCATTATAAGCTAATTTCACGCTTCAGAAAAATCATAACTCATAATGTGTAATTTATGGTTTTTGCAAATTTTAAACGAAAAAACACCGCTTGTTTTGCCTGCAATTTGCTTTTCAAATGATTGAACTTTTGATATAGTTCACACTTTAAAAGTAGCTTATCATTCTCATTAAAACTGAGGATTAGCTAAAGCCCAATAGTAAAACAAAATGGCAAAACAAGATTCAGATTGTATAACCTTAGATCTGTTTGCGACTGTACCAAAAGTTGGGCGTCCTCGTACAAATCCTCTTGATAGAGAACAACAACTTCGAATCAATAAACGTAACCAACTAAAACGAGATAAGTCTTCCGGTTTAAAACGGGTAGAATTAAAACTGCATTCGGATTTAGTAAAGTTATTAGAGGAACAGGCGTCTGAACAAGGTGTTTCACGCGGGCAGTTAATTGAAACAATTCTAAATAATTATCTCACAAATAGGTAGTAGCAATGGCAGTTGTAGGTTTATTTTACGGTAGCGATACAGGCAATACAGAAAATATTTCAAAAATGATTCAGAAAAAATTAGGGGCTGAATTAATTGATATTCGTGATATTGCTAAAAGTACAAAAGAAGATATTGAAGCATACGATTTTCTGATGTTTGGGATCCCAACTTGGTATTATGGTGAATCGCAAGCCGATTGGGACGATTTTATGCCTACCCTAAAAGAGATTGATTTTAACGGCAAAGTCGTTGCAATTTTTGGTTGCGGTGATCAGGAAGATTATGCAGAATATTTCTGTGATGCAATGGGTACTGTGCGTGATGTGGTAGAGCCAAATGGTGGTGTGATTGTTGGTCATTGGCCAACTGCCGGTTACACTTTCGAGGTTTCTCAGGCCTTAGTTGATGATGATACTTTTGTCGGCTTATGTATTGATGAAGATCGTCAGCCTGAATTAACCACTGAACGTGTTAATAAATGGTGTGAGCAGTTGAAAGAAGAAATGTGCTTAGACCAACTCGCATAATAACTATTTTGGATAAAGATAAATAGGTGGCATATATGTCTGAAGCAAATATTAAACGTTTAAAAGAGGTAGGCTTAAAAGTAACCGAGCCTCGTTTGACTATCCTTGCATTAATGCAAGATATTCGTGATGAAATGCAACATTTTGCAGCAGAAGATATTTATAAGATTCTGTTAGAAAAAGGCTCAGACATTGGTTTAGCAACGGTTTATCGTGTCTTAAACCAATTTGAAGAAGCCGGCATTTTAACCCGCCATAATTTCGATGCGAATAAAGCAGTATTCGAATTAAATATGAACCACGAACACGACCATATTATTTGTATGGATTGTGGTAAGGTGTTCGAATTTAAAGATCCTGATATGGAGCGTCGCCAACGTGAAATCAGTGAAAAACACGGAATGGAATTGACTAACCACAGTTTATATCTGTATGGTAAATGCAGTAATTTAACCAACTGTGATGAGAAAAAATAATATTTCTTATTTTGACTTATTTCTATTACCGAAGTCCCTTTGGGTCTTCGGTATTGTTCTATATAGGTTTCCCTAATTTAAAATGACGATGGAAGAAAATACCCACACTGTTGTAGATGCCCAAATCCGGCAACCTCGCAAAATTTCTCCTTTTTGGCTGTTACCAATAGTTGCTTTTATTATTGGTGCTTTGCTATTTTTCCAAATTTTAAAAGAGCAAGGTGAAACAATCACAATTCGATTTAGTAAAGGTGATGGCATTACTGCCGGAAAAACCGCTATTCGATACCAAGGTTTGCAAATAGGCCAAGTTAAGCGCGTTTATTTTGTTGATAACTTAAAAGAAGTGGAAGTGCAAGCAGAAATAAACCCTGAAGCCAAAAGTATTTTACGCAAACAGACTAAATTCTGGTTAGTGCAACCAAGTGCTTCTTTGGCCGGAGTTTCAGGCTTAGATGCGATTGTTTCTGGTAACTATATTACCCTACTTCCCGGTGAAGGCGATTTCGTCGACGAATTTATTGCGGAAGAAGATCCTCCGGCTATTACCGTGAGCGATGGCGATTTACTGATCCGTTTAATCTCTGATGACATAGGCTCTATTACTGTCGGAGCGAGTGTTTATTTCCGTAAAGTGCCAGTGGGCAATATTGCCGATTATCGTTTTACCAAAGACCAGAAAAAAATCGAAATTGATGTCGTCATTAACCAAAAATACGCTCATCTAGTGAAAAAAGAAAGCCGATTTTGGAATATTAGTGGCATTAGCGCTGATGTAAATTTACAAGGTATTAAAATCAATATGGACAGCCTTGCCTCGGTAGTACAAGGTGCGGTTGCTTTTGATTCGCCTGATAATATGGAAGTTGCCGAGCAAGGACAGAAATTTGAGCTATATCCGGATTTGAAATCAGCTAAACGTGGAATTGAAATCAACGTAAAACTACCGCTTACGCGTAATTTAAAAATTAATGAGACCGGCGTTTTTCACCAAAATGTGCAAATTGGTATGCTTTCTCAGCTAAAATTACCGCAAGTAAAAGACAACGGTGTGCCACAGCAAGAATCAGAGCAGCATAGACAGATTGATGGGGTTTTATTAATTGACCCAAGTTATGAAAATTTACTACGCTCACAAACTAAAATCTTGCTCAAAGAGCCGAAATTCTCCTTAAACACAGAGCAACTGACCAAAGTGGGCGAGCTGCTGCGTGGTGTCTATTTTGAAGTTCACCCGGGTGAAGGGGAACCACAATCGGAATTTGTGGTACAAAACGAAGCCGATTATCTATTAAGTTTACCGAATTTACTTAGCTTTAGCTTAATTGCTCCTCAAGCCTATGGGGTAGATACCAATCAGGGGATTTACTATAGCGATGTGCAAATCGGAGAAATCGTCAAACGTAGCCTAGAGTTAGACAAAGTACGTTTTGATGTCATTATTTATCCGCCTTATCGCAACCTGATTGGGAGTAACAGCAAATTTGTTGCGATATCCAACATTGATATGTCGGTGGGGCTAGATGGGTTAAGAGTTCACGCCGGTTCACCATCTGAATGGTTAAAAGGCGGTGTTCGCTTAATTAACGGTAAAAATGACGGTAGCCCGAAAAAACAATATGCACTGTATAAAGATGTAGAAAGTGCCGAATCAGGCGTTGCAACCTTAGAGAAAAAAGCGACTACGACCCTTTCGGCTGAATCACTATCCGGCATTAGCGAAGGTTCTGTGGTGCTATACCGTGATTTTCAGGTCGGTGAGGTGTTAAAAATCACACCGAAACAACAGAAATTTGAGGTTGAGCTATTTATTCAGCCAAATTATCGCCATCTATTAACCGAAAAAAGCCGTTTCTGGATTGAACCGGCAGCCAATGTCGATGTGTCACTCAAAGGCGTGAATATCACCACAGCTCCGTTAATGCGTACCTTAAAAGGGGCGATCAGCTTTGATAATGGCGGTTCAAAAGGCAATAAAACGCTTTATGCCAGCAAAGAAAAAGCTACCTCGGGCAATACTTACCTCACGCTGATTGCGAAAGATGCGAGTAAGTTAAGCGAAGGAATGGACATTAAATATATGGGATTAACCGTAGGTCAAATTGAAAAACTTGAGCTACAAAATGCAAAAAAACAGATAAAAGCGACCGCTTACATTCAAAGGAAATACTATCCGTTAATTGCAAAAGCCGGCAGTAAATTTAATGTTATCTCGCCTGAAATCAGTACCTCCGGCTTTAAAAATTTAGATGCAGCACTGCAAAATTACATTACGGTTGATGTCGGTTCAGGGCAAGCTCAAAACCAATTTGTTCTTGCAGATACCGACACAGTGAAAACCACCTATGCCAACGGTTTCCCGATTATTGTTGAAACCACTAATGCCAATGGTATTCAGCCGGAAGCACCGGTGCTTTACCGTGGAATGCAGGTGGGAATAGTCAGCCGTTTAGGGCTAAGTGAGTTAGGCGATCGAGTGCTTATTTATGTCAATATTCAAGATAAATACAAGCACTTAGTCAGAACTAACACCCAATTCTGGCAAGCTTCAGGTTACACGATGGACGTGAGCCTGCAAGGTGTAAGTATGAACTCAGGCACAATGTCGCAGTTATTAAACGGCGGTATTGAGTTCTCTACCCCTTACACTAAAGTGGTGAAGCCTCAGGCTCAGCCAAACAGACGATTTTTCTTACAACGCAAACTACCTGATGAAGCCCCTGCTTGGGATCAAGGAATTGCGGAATAATATTGATGGAGTAAAAAATGCCTTTATTAGATAGTTTTAAAGTAGATCACACCAAAATGAACGCCCCAGCCGTGCGTGTTGCAAAAACAATGACCACACCGAAAGGCGATACCATTACCGTGTTCGATCTCCGTTTCTGCCGTCCGAATATTGATATTCTACCGGTGCGTGGGATTCACACGATGGAACATCTTTTTGCCGGTTTTATGCGTGACCACCTCAATAGCGAACAGGTGGAGATCATTGATATTTCACCAATGGGTTGCCGTACCGGTTTTTATATGTCACTGATTGGCACACCTTCAGCAGAAGAGGTTGTCAAAGCGTGGACGGCTTCAATGGAAGATGCGTTACATAAAATCCCTGATGTATCGGCAATTCCTGAGCTGAACGAATATCAATGTGGCTCTTACAAAGAGCATTCTTTAGAAGAAGCTCACCAAATTGCCCGTAATGTGTTAGCTGCCGGCATCGGTGTAAATCACAACGAAGATTTAGCCTTAGACGAAAAATTACTTAATCCATAATTTTTCTTAACATTTTTCGGGGGCAAATGGTTATTTGCCCCTGCATTTTTATTCGGAAATCACAAATTTATGTTTGAAAAACTGTTTCAATGGTTTGAGGCAAGGGTGGAAACTTACCCAAATGAAATGCCAAGAACCCCAAAATCAGGTCTCATTCCTTTTATTTACGACGCCACTAAAGGAATGCGGTTTTATATCTTACTGCTGACTGTGTTAGTGGCAGCGGTCGGTATTATCGAAGCGGTTCTGTTTCGTTTTATGGGCGATTTGGTCGATTGGGTCAATAAATACTCGCCAACAGAACTTTGGGCAGAAAAAGGCTGGACGATTATCGGTATGTTTTTTACTGCCCTACTCGCAGTGGTGTTTGTTTACCTTGCCAGCAGCATTCGCTTTCAATCTCTGCAAGGGGTATTCCCAATGCGTTTGCGTTGGAACTTCCACCGCTTAATGCTCGGGCAAAGTTTAGGTTTCTATCAAGACGAATTTGCAGGAAGAGTATCGGCAAAAGTAATGCAAACCGCCCTTTCCGTGCGTGATGTAATTATGACTTGTGCCGATATGTTGGTGTATGTGCTGGTTTACTTCACCACCTCCAGCGTGATTTTATTACAACTTGACGGCTGGTTATTCGTGCCGTTTATTTTATGGGTCATCTCATTAGCGGCAACCATTATCTACTTTGTCCCGAAATTAGCCCAAGCCGCTCAAGAACAATCTGATGCCAGAAGTCTAATGACCGGTCGAATTACCGATGCTTACGCTAACATTGCCACCGTAAAACTCTTCTCGCACGGCAACCGTGAATCTGCCTACGCCAAAGAATCAATGGAAGAATTTATGGTGACAGTGCATAAACAGATGCGTTTAGTCACGGTGATTGAAACTGTAACCAACCTTACTTCTATGGCATTAATTCTTTCTACCGCAGCCATCGGCTTATGGTTATGGGGAACGAATATAGTGACAGCCGGTGCGATTGCGACTTCAACCGCATTAGCGTTACGAATCAAAGGGTTATCGCAATGGATTATGTGGGAATTTGCCCGCCTGTTTGAAAATTTAGGCACGGTGCAAGACGGTATGATTACTCTCTCCAAACCGCATAATGTGGTGGATAAAACCGATGCTAAACCATTGAATGTGACACAAGGTGAAATTAAATTTGAGAATGTGGATTTTTCCTACGACCCGAAAAAACCGTTGCTGAAAGACTTTGACTTAACCATTAAACCGGGGGAAAAAGTGGGCTTAGTCGGGCGTAGTGGTGCAGGTAAATCAACGCTCACCAATTTATTATTGCGTTTTTACGATATTCAAGACGGTTCAATCACGATTGACGGGCAAAATATCCGTGATATTACCCAAGAAAGCCTTCGCTCACAAATTGGTTTGGTGACCCAAGACACCTCGCTATTACACCGCTCTGTGCGTGAAAACTTGATGTACGGTCGCCCGAACGCCACCGAAGAAGAGATGATCAAAGCCGTTGAACAAGCTGCCGCCAGTGAATTTATTCCAAACCTGCAAGATGCCAAAGGCAGAACCGGTTTTGATGCACACGTTGGCGAACGAGGGGTAAAACTTTCCGGCGGACAACGCCAACGGATTGCGATTGCCCGAGTGATGCTAAAAGACGTTCCGATTTTATTACTCGATGAGGCAACCAGTGCGTTAGACTCTGAAGTAGAAGTGGCAATTCAAGAAAATCTCACGCAATTAATGGAAGGTAAAACCGTGGTTGCGATTGCCCACCGCCTCTCTACCATTATGGCAATGGACAGACTTATCGTGTTAGATAAAGGCGAAATCGTTGAACAAGGCACGCACGAAGAATTGCTTGCTCAAAACGGTGTTTACGCCAGACTTTGGGCTCACCAAAGCGGTGGGTTCTTACCGGAGAATACGGATATTTAATCCACTCCATCACACATCATACTAAGCAAGCGGTCATTTTTTGTTAGCAATTTGCAAGATTTCAACAAAAAACGACCGCTTGTTCGCCAATTAAAACCTCTTCCAAGCACCAATAAAATCTATCAAAAATTTGCAAGATTTCTCCCCTTTTTTCAGGTATCATTATGACCTTTAATAACAATAATT